>JAFBAP010000064.1 GCA_019247695.1 Verrucomicrobiota bacterium
GCCCCCATGCTGCCACTCCGAACTCCGAACTCCGAACTCCGAACTCCGAACTCCGAACTCCGAACTCCGAACTCCGAACTCCGAACTCCGAACTCCGAACTCCGAACCCTTTCCTCTTCTTCCCGCCGTGGTCCGCCGTGTTCGCCGTGTGAACTCTTACGTTGTGCCCACCCAACCCGCTGTGCCCGCCGGGTGACCGAACTCCGACCGACACCCGTTACGCGCTATCCGTTACGCCGCTCTGTTCGAGGGCGAGCTGGCGAGCCTCACTCACGAGCCGGGCGTAAGTGAGCGAGGGCCGGTCCCCGAGATGATCTTCAACCAAACGATCATTGTCGCGCTGATAATCGATCGCATAAAGCCCGAAGCGAGGGGTGAAAGAGCCCCACTCGTAATTATCGAACAGCGACCAGTGCAGGTAACCGAGCAAGGGAACGCCCGCCGCAACCATCCGGTTGACCTCCGCGATGTGCAGCTTCAGGAACCGGCTGCGCGTCATGCGATCGCGCCGTTGCGAGTTGCGGTTGTCGCTCCGGCGGCGCAATGCCATTCCGTTCTCGGCGATCAGGACCTTGCGGTCGCCGTAATCACGGCTGTAATACTCACAAAAGAAGTGCATTCCGGCCGGCAGCACGCGCCAGTCCCACCATTTGCTGGTGAAGCTGCTCATCAGCCAGCTGCGCAGTGATTTATCCTTGAATTCGTGGTCCCACCACACCGGCAGGCGGAAGATGTGGACGGCAAACGGATCGTAGTAATCGAGACCGATGTAGTCGAAGGCAACGGGGCGCTCGGCCGCATAGAGCTCATCCGCCAGCGACCTGAAGAGGTCAGGCATGAAAGTTTTGTAACCGAGCCAATTGCTCATCCGCTTGGTTAACGAGCCCGCCAGAGAGGGAAGGTCGCGTTTGAGCGGGAGGGCAGCGTCTGCAAAGGCCCGTTCGAACTCCCGGATCTTATAGTACACGTAGTCACGCAGCCCGGAGGCTTTAACTCCGCGCTCCCGTATGCTCAACAGGTCCAGCAACACCTTATCCGACCAATAGAGATCGCTGCAGTAGTTGTTGAACGTCACCATCGGGTCCGGCCAGCCTTGTTCCTCGGCCAGCCTGTGGATCAGGTTATACGCGCGCAGGTGCGCGCTCAGAATGTTCCGGTACGCCTCAGCCAGCGTTCGCAGGCCGTTCAAGCGACGTTGGCGCCCTGGAAACTGCGTGCCCAGGTAGGTGTTGAGCACGAGCATGTTCGGCTCGTTGATGGTGATGTAATACCGGATCGGCGGCAGGCCGTGGCGATCGATGAGCGCTCGATTGACGTGCAGGAGCGTGTGTTCAACGTACCGGGCGAAGAGTTCACCGGTGGTCGGGTCCAGCCACGGATCGGACCCAAGCCAGGCCGGATGAACGAAGTGATGCAGGGTCACGACCGGTTCAAGGTCGTTGCGCCGGCATTCTGCCAGCATCTCGACGTAATGGTCCAACGCCTTGGCATTAAACGGCGGGGGCGCCCCCATGCGGTCGACGTGCGTCGGCTGAATCCGGCTCCACTCCAGGCCCAGCCGGAAAGCATTCAGGCCCAAATCGCGGCACCGGGCGAAGTCTTCAGGAAACCGGTTCCAGAAATCCGCCGCCAGGCCCACGCTGGCCACGTCGCCGCGCCGTTCCACTTCGGCCCAATTCGTTTGTGGCTGGCCCGGACCGTTGTAACCGCCTTCGGCCTGGTACGCCGAAGTGGCCACCCCCCAGAGAAATTCAGACATACCCGATCGGCCTAAAGTTTCAGCGCACCTTGAGATCGCGTTCTTTCGACGCTGCCAAGGTCATCGCTTCCGCGTCATCGTCGGTAACGGCAAGCGGGGTAATGTCGTCGGCCACCAGCGTCTGAACGATCGTTCGAGCCGCGTGCGGACGGCTGAACGCATAGGCCTGCCTGCGCATCTGCTCAAGCCGCAGCGGGTCGTCGAGAAGACTGTCGACCTTGAACGGGATCGTGGTCATCTCGTTGCACTTGATCGCAACGCCTTCTTCCAGGAGGTGATCGCTGTTGCGTTCCTCCTGGCCGGGGATGGGGCTCATGATTACCATCGGCAGCCCGCAGGCGAGCGCCTCGGAGCTCGTCAAACCACCCGGTTTACCGATAAACAAGTCCGACATTTTCATCAGGTCAGGCATACGGTCGGTATACCCGAGGACCCGGAAGTTGGCCGGTTGATCGGCGACTACTCGTTCGACCCGTTCTTTGGTTTCCACACTTCGTCCGCACACCACAATGGTTTGCGTCCGGTTTCGAAGGTGCTTAAGGCGTTCCACGACAAATTCGGCGGGCCCGACCCCCAACGCGCCGGCCGACACCAGCAACGTCGGGCGCGTCGGGTGTAACCGGTACTCGGCCCGGAGAGCAACGCGATCAACGGGAGTGGTAAACTCCGCGTCAATCGGGATCCCCGAAACGGTGATGCGTTCGCTCGGCAAACCGAGCGCCTCCAGGTGCGCTTTGGTCTCGTCAATCGCCACGAAATATCGGTGAAACATCCGGGATAACCACATCGCGTGGAAATCGAAGTCCGTCACGACGATCGACAGGTGCGCATCGAGAAGTTTCTTGGCAATCAGGTCGGAAATGATACCGGCCGGCATGAAATGGGTGCAAACCGTGATGTGCGGGTCAAATCTCCGGATGAACTTTACCAGCGGCCCCGTGTTGAGGCGGTCGAGCATCAGCCGCATGCCATCCGTACGCCACGGTTCATCGCTTTGCTTGTACCACCAGCCCAGGAAATCCGGCGCGGTCTCAACCAGGCGCGTGTAAAGCTTCGAGTAGAAGTCGCGGAAAAGCTTGTTGGTAAAGTGCAGCGCATCGCTGTGTTTCACTTCGCTTACCTGCGGGTGTTCGCGAAACACCTTGGTAAGTGCGTCGCCAGCGCGCACGTGCCCCGTCCCGGCGCTGGTCGACATGATCAAAACCCTCTTTTTCATCAATAGATTGCCACAAATGCCACAAGCGGAAAACTGCCACATATGGAAGAGCCTTCACGGCGGCGCTTCCGGCCATCCATCGGCGACTCACGGCACCGGGAAAATGCCACAAATGAAAAATGCCACAAATGGCTCTCGGCCATTCGTGGCATTCTTCGGGTTATGGCCTTGAACTAGCGCCGCGAATGAAAGCCAGTCATTGGGGGCGTTTTTCTGACGCTACAAAGGGGGGCTGCAAGCGCCGCCACCGGGACTCTTCCATCTGTGGCATTTTTCCGCTTGTGGCATTTGCATTTTCCGCCCGTGGCATTCTCTCAATACCGGTAAAACTCCGGCTTGAACGGGCCCTCGCGGTTGATGCCGAGGTAATCCGCCTGCTTCTGAGTCAGCTGGGTCAGCTTGACGCCGAGTTTGGCGAGGTGCAACTGAGCGACCTTCTCGTCAAGCTTCTTCGGCAGGACGTACACCCTCTTTTCGTAACTTTGGTGATTGTTGAAAAGCTCGATCTGCGCCATCACCTGATTGGTGAACGAGGCGCTCATCACGAATGACGGATGACCCGTCGCGCAACCCAGGTTCATCAGCCGGCCTTCCGCCAGGATCGTGACGCGTTTGCCATCCGGCCATTCAACCTGGTCAACCTGCGGCTTGATGTTGATCCGCTTCAGATTCGGATCGTCAAACACGCTGGCCACATCGATCTCAAGGTCGAAGTGACCGATGTTAGCCACGATGGCCTGGTGTTTCATCCAATCGAGGTGTTCGCGCCGGATAATGTCGCGGCAACCGGTCGCCGTGATGAAGATGTCGCCCTCTTTGGCCACGTCTTCGAGCGTCGTCACCTGGTAACCTTCCATCGCCGCCTGAAGCGCGCAGATCGGATCGATCTCCGTGACCACCACGCGCGCACCCTGGCCCTTGAGCGACTGGGCGCAACCCTTGCCGACGTCACCGTAACCGCAAACCACGGCCAGCTTGCCGGCGACCATCACGTCGGTCGCACGCTTCAAGCCGTCCAGCAGGGACTCGCGACAACCGTACAGGTTATCGAACTTGGACTTCGTACACGAGTCGTTCACATTAAAGGCCGGGCAGCCGAGTTCGCCCCGCTCCACCATCTGGTAGAGCCGGTGCACGCCCGTCGTGGTTTCCTCGGAGATGCCCCGGATCCCCGGCAGGAGGTGCGGGTATTTCTGGTGGATCAGCAGGGTCAGATCGCCGCCGTCATCCAGGATCATGTTGAGCGGCTGTCCATCGGGCCAGAACAGCGTCTGCTCGATGCACCAGTCGTACTCTTCCAGCGTCTCACCTTTCCAGGCAAAAACCGGGATGCCCTCGGCCGCAAGCGCTGCCGCCGCGTGGTCCTGCGTGGAAAAAATGTTGCAGCTCGACCAGCGTACCGATGCACCCAGCTCAATCAGGGTTTCGATCAGCACGGCCGTCTGGATCGTCATGTGCAGGCAGCCCGCAATCCGGGCGCCCGCCAACGGCTTGGACGTGCCGTACTCGCGGCGCAGGGCCATCAGGCCGGGCATCTCGGTCTCGGCAATTTCGATTTCTTTTCGACCGAACTCAGCCAGGCCCAGATCGGCCACCCGGTAGTCCGCAGAAGGTTTGCTAGCGACGTTGCTCATTGGTGATTAAGTGATAAAAAGAGGATTTTGGAGAGCGTATGGGCCGCCGATGGGAGGTTCGCCTCAGGGTCCCCGGCCGTCACACCCCCCTCTCCAAAGGGTGAAGTCAGGAGGCGAGGTGTTTGAGGGCCTCGGCTTTGTCGGTACGCTCCCAGGTGAGGGCGTCGAGATCGTCTTCCCGGCCGAAATGCCCGTAGTTGGTGGTCTGGCTGTAGATGGGCCGAAGCAGTTGGAGATCTTCGATGATGGCTGCCGGTTTGAAATTGAATACCTGCTTGACCGCACCCTCGATTTTTTCTTCCGCGACCGTTGAGGTTCCAAACGTGTCGACGCTGATGCTGACCGGGTCAGGGTACCCGATCGCGTAAGCGAACTGGACTTCGCAACGATCCGCCAGGCCCGCCGCCACGACGTTCTTGGCGACGTAACGGCCCATATAAGCCGCCGAACGGTCCACCTTCGAGGGGTCTTTACCCGAAAACGCGCCGCCCCCGTGGCGCCCCATGCCGCCATAGGTATCGACGATGATTTTGCGCCCGGTAAGGCCCGAATCCCCTTCCGGGCCGCCGATCACGAACCGGCCGGTAGGGTTGATCAGGTAGCGGGTTTGAGAATCAATCCACTCAGGCGGGATCACCTTCCGCACGACGCGTTCGATCACGGTCTCCCGGATCTCCTTGTGCTTCACGTCCGGCGCGTGCTGGGTTGAAATCACCACCGTGTTTACCCGGACCGGACGGTAACCTTCGTATTCTACCGACACCTGCGTCTTGGCGTCGGGACGCAACCAGGGAAGCTCGCCGCTCTTGCGCAAACCGGTGAGCGCACGCCCAAGCTGATGGCTGAGGGCGATGGGAGCCGGCATCAACTCGGGGGTCTCACGCACGGCAAACCCAAACATCAAGCCCTGGTCCCCTGCCCCTTGCTCGGCAGTCTCTTTTCCTTCCGCCGCTCGGGCGTCAACGCCTTGGGCGATGTCGTGCGACTGGCGGCTGAGCGCCTGCATCACCAGGCAGGTGTCGGCGTGAAACAATGAATCTTCATAAACGTAGCCGATCCCACGAACGGCGGAGCGAACCTCGTCGATGTAATCAAATCGGGCACTCGTGGTGATTTCGCCCGCCACCACGACGAGGTTGCCTTTGACCAGCGTTTCACAGGCTACCCGGCTTTGCGGATCCTGGGCCAGACAGGCATCCAGGATACGATCGGAAATGGTATCGCAGACCTTGTCGGGATGCCCCTCGGTCACTGACTCGGAGGAAAAGATGTAACGACGCGCCATAGGTTTGATGAAGGAAGATACGGTCAACGAGGCTAAGAATACCGCAAAGCCGTACATTGACCAATCATGATATCCTGATATATCGACTGAAACCGCATGCCGTCAATGCTGAATTTACTTCGGATAATATCCGACCCGACCCGCCTGCGCTTGCTCGCCTTGCTTGAGCCGAGCGAACTTTCGGTCGCCGAAATTCAGGAAGTTCTGGGTATGGGCCAATCGCGAATCTCGACTCACCTCGCCCAACTCAAACGGGTGGGGCTGCTGGAAGACCGGCGGGTAGGCAAAAATATTTATTACCGTTGGGCGCAAGCCCCGAGCTTCCCGGCCGGGCAGCTGAAGGACCTCGTCCATCTCGCCACCGGTGACATGCCTGAAGTGTCGCAGGATCGAGCCGGGCTTGAGCACGTGCTGGAAAAACGCAAGGACCGGGCCCGCGAGTACTTCGACCGGCTGGCAGGCCGTTTCGGCCGGAGCCATTGTCCCGGACGATCCTGGCAGGCGCTCGCGCACCTGCTGCTGACGCTGGTGCCGGAGGTCGACGTGGCCGATCTGGGTGCGGGCGAAGGCACCCTCGCCCAGCTGCTGGCCCGGCGGGCCCGGCGGGTCATCGCGGTTGATATCTCAGAAAAGATGGTCGAGTTCGGGGCGAACCTTGCCCACGACAATGGGTTTACTAACCTCGAGTACCGGCTCGGTGACCTCGAAGCGCCGCCGATCGAACCGGATTCCGTGGACCTGGCTATCTTTAGTCAGGCGTTGCATCATGCAAACCACCCGGAGCGGGCCCTTACTGCCGCACGCCGGATCCTGCGTCCGGGCGGGCGCGTCCTCATCCTTGACCTGCTGGCGCATACCTTTGAGCAAGCCCGGGAACTCTATGCCGATCTCTGGCTTGGCTTCAGCGAGGTCGAACTATTGCGCCTGCTGGAACAGGCCGGCTTTGAACGCCGTGAATGCCGGGTCGTGTCTCGAGAAACCGAGAGTCCCTACTTCCAGACGGTGTTCGCCACGGGCATGAAAGTGCCACAAACCGAGTGACGGGTAACGCGTAACGCGTAACGGGTAACGGGTGCGGTTCGCCGTTCGCCATGTGCCCTTCATCTGTGTCCAGCTATGCACTCTGTGGATGATTTCTCTTTTCTGCGTTGTCTGCGTGTTCTGCGGACATTTTTACCTTTTCGGTGGATCCGCCCTGTCTGTCGTGTGATCGAACCCGCTACCCGTTACGCGTTACGCGTTACCCGTCACTCGGTTTGTGGCATTTTTCCGCTTGTGGCATTTGTGGCATTTGCGGCATTTTCCCAGCGCGCCGCCGGCTCAGACATGGCGTTTTGGCGCGTCGCCGCGCGCTCGGATGAATCCGACCCGTCGGGCGCGGTACGGTATCGGCAGCTTCAAGCTCAGGGGCCGGACGGGCAGACCGCTGAAATCTGGGTGGCTTTCGGCCTTATCGGGCAGGTGCGATGCCAGGTTATCGCTCAATCCATTCACCCGTTTGAGTCGGTGCGCGCGGCGGTCGAGCAAAGCGGTTCGATGGCCGGCGTGAACGGGGGTTTCTTCAAAGCAGACGGTTCACCGGTCGGCCTGCTTGTGTGTGAAGGGCGCCAGTTGCATCCTTTCGAGAAAGCCCGGCTGCTTTCAGGAACGTTTCTGATCCGGGCCGGTCGTCCTTACATTCATCGGGTTACGGGCATGCCCGCTGGGCCTCTGGACGGCGCCATCCAATGCGGTCCATTGCTCGTGGAACGCGGGACCGCGGTAACCGGGCTGAATGATGAGCGGGTTGCGCCGCGCACGTTCGTTTTCCTCACCGGACGAGGCAAAGTGGGCATCGGCATCATCCGGTCTACGACCCTGGCCCAGGCGGCCCGGCTCCTCATTTCCCCGGCCCTGCTGCGTGATGACCGGATCAATATCGCCCTTAACCTGGACGGAGGATCGTCCACCGGATTTTTCGGCCGGACCAGGGGCGGTTCACTCGATCAGCCGGAGTGGGCGCGCGTCGCCGATTGTCTCGTCTTCAGCCCCAAAACGACGAATTTTCGTTGACTCGCACCAAGGGCTGACCACCTTCGCATGCGCAGCCTTTATGAAGTGGTTCCGTAGCGGCGTGGTATGTGCCCTCGTTTTACTGTTGTCGGCCAGTCTGGCCCAGGCGCTTGATCAGTCCAGGCAACAGGTTATCGACGCGTTCCGCGCAAAGTTCGACATCTACATCAGTGCATTGCAAGAATTGCAGGCAGCCTTAAGCACCGCCAGATCCGAGGCCGACGTGGTGAAGGCCGCGGACCGGTTCTGCGACGATGCCAACCGCTTCGTGGACGAATTCAATGCCACCCGTGAATACTACCAGGACACCGAGCAATTGAAGTCCCTGACGGCCGATCCCGAGGCCAGAAGAGCCGTTGAGGACTTTGTGAACGGCGTGCAGAAGCACATCGAAGACGCGCAGGGCACCTTCGATAACCTGATCCGGCAAATCACGAAATATCAGCAGAATTCCTCGTCAATCCGAAGGGTGCGCGACCGGGTGGCGGCGACCTGCCGTCGGGTACAACTCATTAATTTCTGAATCGTCCCGGCCGGTCAGGACATTTTACACGCTGCTTCGGACCAGATCGCGACGCCGGGCCTGCTCGGCGTCGGACAATACGGCCATGGCAGGCAGAGCGGCCGGCAAGTCCGGCAAGTTTACCCAGGAACGGCATCCCCCGAATGACCTCTGGTACGGGAACACCCACGGTTCCGGCAGCCGGTAAGCGCGGACGAAAGCAAGGTGCAATCCCTTGGGCTCGCTGTAATCGGCCCGCTGTTGCAGGACCTGGCCGGTAAGGATGTGCAACGGCCGCAGCGGCTCCACACGGGTGAGATCCTCCACCCAGACCGTAAACTCGACGCTCACCCATGCCTGGATCGTCACCGAGGCAGGTTGCGCCTCCAGAGACACGGTGTCGTCAACGCGAACGCATTGGAGTTGCTCATGAAAGAACGTCGGGAACAGGAAAAATTGGTCGTGCTTGAAACGAAACCCTTGCCGGCCCTCAGCGATGCCGCCCTTTCGAAAGATGACGCTCGTCTCGCCCGCCAGCATCGACCGGCAAACCAATGCCCATTCCTTGAAGCCGATCGCCGGGCCGGCTTCGAGTGAGACTGAACCCGGGATGAGGGGAGTTGCCGATGCGTCCATCCGCAACGCTATCACAACCGCACCGGCGCTCAAAGCCGAGGAGGGCGTCCGTTGCGGCCAAGCTTTCACATTGCAGCCCCCTTTCAATCTGGTTTAGTAAGCCTTTCCATGGCGGTACGGATTGATCTTCATTGCCACTCTTTTTTTTCTGGCGACGGGGTCAGCAGTCCGGAGCAGCTGATCGAGGCTGCGCGTCATAAGGGCCTCAACGGGTTTGCGATGACCGATCACAACACGTGCGACGCCGTGACGTACATGCTGGATAAAGGCCTGATGCGTCCCGACGGGTTGCCGGTCGATGGTTTCCTGGTATTGCCGGGTGTTGAGATGACCACGGCGGAAGGCCATCTGCTGTGCATCGGCGCGACGTTGCCCAACCTGAAAGGCCGTCCGGCCCTCGAAGTGTGCCATCGAATCCATGAAGCGGGCGGGCTCGCCATTCCGCCCCATCCATACGACCTTTTTCGGGCCGGGATTCGCGAGAACGTTCTTAACACCCTGCCCATCGATGCCGTCGAGGTGTTTAATGCGGCCACGACGCTTAAGCGGTACAACCAGATGGCGTTCGAGTATGCCCGGCGCCGTAACCTGCCGATGACGGCGTCGAGTGATGCCCACCATTACGCGGCGGTAGGTACGGCCTGCACGATCCTTGACACCGCAGACTTTTCCGTCACAGGGATTCTGCATCAAATCGTCAGGCAGAACGAACTGAGCCAGCGTTACCTGTCCGTCCGGGACAGCATTCGCAAAACCTGGAGCAACTGGTTACGCCTGCGGAAACGGAAATCGCTTGAAGAATTGCTCCGGTCCGATGTTCCTCCGGAGGAAGGGTGACGGGTAACTCGTAACTCGTAACTCGTAACTGGTAGCGGGTGCCCAAGCGCGCTCGGAGTTCAGAGACCTCGTAGCACCGCGTCCAACCTATCCGCGGATCACGCCGGATCCACAGACAAATACCTGATCCGCAGCATCCGCAGCCTGAGATCCGGAAACCCCGGACTTGGCACCGGCAGGCGGCCCTCAGGACCGAACTTCACCCGTTACCAGTTACGAGTTACCCGTCACCCGCCACTCATTTGAGCCTCACCGCCCTGGTTTTATCGAGTTTGAGGATCTCCCCGGCTTGAAGCGGTAAGGTAATCCGGGGATCGTTCACCTTTTCGCCGCGCCATTGGACACTGCCTTGCTCGATCAAACGGCGGGCATCGCTCCGGGATTTGGTGATTCCAAATCCTTCCGCGTACGCCGTGACGACGGCCGCAGTCAGATCACCGGCCAGTTTCGAGAGCTCGACCTCAGGAAGGTCTGCTGCCCGCAGGTCGCGTTTGGCGAAGCGCAGATTGAAGTCGTCCGATGCGGCTTTGGCAGCGGCACCGTCGTAAAAACGTTCGACCAGGCGGGAGGCCAATTCCTTCTTGGCGTCCAGCGGATGAATGGCGGGCACGCGCTCGTGCAGCAAAATATCGTAGTAGCGGTCCATGAGTTCATCGGAGATACTCATCACTTTTCCGAACATCTGCGCCGGCGGCTCGGTGATCCCGATGTAGTTATTGAGGCTCTTGCTCATCTTCTGGACGCCGTCCAATCCTTCCAGGATGGGCAGAAGGCAAATGACTTGCTGCGCTTGCCCTTCTTCCTTTTGCAGGTCGCGGCCCACCATCACGTTGAACAGCTGGTCCGTACCGCCAAGCTCCACGTCCGCCCGGATCATTACCGAATCCCAGCCCTGCATGATGGGGTATTGCAGTTCGTGGAGAAAGATGGCCGTTCCCTGGTCGAGGCGGTTCCTGAAATCTTCCCGCTGCATCATCTGTTGGAGTGTGACCCGGCTGTTGAGCCGGATGACGTCCATAAAATTCATTTTGCCGAACCACTCGCCGTTAAACACCAGTTCGGTGCGGTCCCGGTCGAGAATCTTGAAGGCTTGTTGCTGGTAGGTTTCGGCGTTTGCGAGCACCTGCTCACGGCTGAGCATCGGCCGGGTGCTCGAGCGGCCTGAAGGGTCCCCGACCATGGTGGTGAAGTCGCCGATGACCAGCACGGCAAGATGGCCAAGCTCCTGGAACTGGCGCAGCTTGGACAGACCCACCGCATGGCCCAGGTGCAAGTCCGGCGCCGTCGGGTCAACCCCGAGCTTCACCCGCAAGGGCCGATTTTCCTGAAGCTTTTTCTCAAGCTCCGATTCGCTGATGATTTGCGCACCGCCGCTCCTTAGCTGCTGGATCGTTTCCGGGATACCACTCACACTCATGCCGGACAAACAAAGACTGGGATAAAGCGAGGCTCAAGGCTGGATTATCCCGGTTGGAGGCTCACCCATTTCCTTTGGTGCCGGTCCGACGCGACGCGGCGCCTAATCCTAACACCGTTTGACAAGGCAGCGTGCCTGATGAACTTTCCGCACTTCCTGGAACCCGAGAACCACTGCTATGAAAAGAACGTACCAACCTTCAAAGCGGACCCGCAAGCGCCAGCACGGGTTTCGCGCCCGCATGAAGACAAAAGGGGGTCGTGCCACCCTGGCCCGGCGCCGGCAACGGGGTCGCAAGCGGCTTCTCCCGGTTGGAACCGACGTCCACTACAAGCGCCATACGCATCAGTACACGTTTCAGGGCTGACCTGAACCTTCCGGATGGTTCGCGAGGCGCGGCAGAGGTTCCGGTTTCCGCGTTCTGCGCGCCTGACGCGCGCCTCGGAGTTCAGACTTGTCAAGCAGGATGGAAAAGCGTTCACGGGCAGGTACGTCGTTTTGGCCGTTTTCAGACCGCCGGATGAAACGAGCGTGCGTGCCGGGCTCGTGACCAGCCGGCGGGTCGGTCCGGCAGTGGTGCGGAACCGGGTGCGCCGCCGGTTGCGTGAAATTTACCGTTTGAATCGGGCACGGATCGGCCCGGGTTGGTGGCTGGTGACGATTGCCCGCGTAAGCGCGTCCTCGGCCAGCTTGGCGCAACTTCAGCAGGACTGGTTGCGGCTTGCCGGACGGGCTTCTATTTTAGAAACGAGTTAGCCGTTCGCTTTTATGTCGGTTCTGAGATTTTTGCTCCGGGCGTACAAAGCCGTCTTGTCGCCGGCCATGGCCCTGCTGACCGGCGGCCCCGGTTCCGGTTGCCGTTTTGCGCCGACCTGTTCGGAATACATGGTCGAAGCCATCGAGCGTCACGGCTGGATACGCGGCTGCCGCCTGGGGCTCAAACGGCTGTGTCGCTGCCATCCTTGGGGCGGCAGCGGTTTCGATCCCGTACCGGAGAAAATTTCAGCACTCAGGCGGAGCCAGTAACTTCCTTATCTTTTATCTAACATGCCCCGAGATCGCCTCACCTGGGTTATTGTAACCCTTGCCGCCATTGGCTTGCTGGCCTCCCTTTATTGGCAACAGCAAGACCTGGCCCGAAGCCGCGCTTACAACGAAGCGCACGGCATCGTCACCAACCCCACGCCCCACGCCAGCTCCAGCCCGGTGACCGCTCCGGCTGCAGCCCCACCGGATTTCGGCAATGCCCCGATGGAAACCGCGGCACCGGCAAGCGGGGCACCGGATAAAACGGCGACGCTCAAAAGCAGCGTGGCTGAACTGCATTTTTCCACCAATGACGGCGGTCTGGCAGACATCACGCTGTCGCAGCATCGGGCTGAGGGAGATAGACCGGTCGAGCTCAGCATGCCACTGGTTCCCGCCATTGGCGCGATCTCCCAAAACCCGAATAACTGGCGGGATGACGGCTACGACGTTCGGGAGGACCAGGCCGCCGGCCAGGTGACCCTCACCAAACAAGTCGCGAATAACCTTACGATCACGAAGGTTTATTCCCTCGGCGCCAAGACCGGTCTGCAGGATCCGTACCAGATCGGCTTGGCGTTGACTTTCCAAAACCGGGGTAACCAGCCTTTCACCAACCCCGGGTACTTCGTCAGTACCGGTGCGGCTCAGCCGATTCACCAGTCCGACCTGCCGTTGCGCACCGTTTTTGATTGGTACCGGGACGGCAAACTGCGTTCGATTAACGTCAGCTGGTTTAACCCGTCATCTTTCCTTTTTTTCCCGACCGGACCAGGCAAGGAGGTCTACACCGATACGGGCGACCAGATCCTCTGGACGTCGGTTGCCAGCCAGTATTTCGCGACCATTCTAGCCACCCAAAATGAGGCCGGCGATAAGGTCTGGGCACGGCGCGCCCCGGTACCGGGCGGTAGTCCGCAGCAAGGCCCCTGGCTGATCGAAGGCGCCCTCGGCATGCCGGGCTTCACCCTCCAGCCCGGTGAGACAAGGACCGTCAACTTCGCCATTTACGGCGGCCCCAAAGAATACAGCCGGCTCGCCAGGTTGCCGAACGACCAGTGGCGCATCCTGGATTTCGGCTGGATTGCGCCGTTGGGCAAACTGCTGCTGATCTCCCTTAACCAGCTGCACGCCTGGGTAAAGAGTTACGCTCTCGCCATCATCCTGTTGACCATCGCCATCCGCTCGCTGCTCTGGCCCCTGCAAAATGCCAGCATGAAAAGCATGCGGAAGATGTCGAAGCTTTCGCCCCTGATCAACGACTTGCGCACCAAGTACAAGGACGACCCCCAGCGCATGAACCAGGAGATGATGAAACTGTACAAGGAGTACGGCGTAAACCCGCTCGCCGGGTGTTTTCCGATGCTTGTACAGATCCCGATCTTCTTCAGCTTCTATTCGATGCTGGGTACCGCCATTGAACTGCGCAACTCCAGCTTTCTGTGGGTGAAAGACCTTTCTCAGCCCGACACGATTGCCTATCTGGGTTCCTTTCCGATCAATATTCTGCCGTTGATCATGGTCGCCGTGCAGCTCTGGCAACTCCAGGTGACGCCCAAAACGGGAGACCCATCGCAGCAACGCATGCTTTACATCACCCCCGTCATTTTCCTTGTTTTCTGCTACAACTACGCTTCGGCGCTTGCGCTGTACTGGACGGTGTCAACCTTATTCACGGTCGTTCAGACCTATTTGACCCGGCGGCAAACCGAGCCCCAACTGACCAAGGTTTCTGCGGCGCCAACAGTTGCTAAGAAAAGGAGTTATCGGTAATAATCGGTCGGTCCTCTCGAAGGACGGCTTTATGGAACCAAGAGAAATCCTGGATACGATGTTGGGCTATCTGGGGTTTGTCGCGGAGATCCAGGAAATCCAAACCGAGAACGGCTGCCAGCTGCAGGTGTTCACCGCCGAGAGCGATGTCCTGATCGGGCGGGAAGGCGAGGTCCTTGAAGACCTGCAATTCCTGCTCAACCGCATCCTGCAGGCGCAGGACCGCAACGCACCAAAGGTTCAGGTCGACGTTGCGCACTGGCGCGCGATGCGGGATGATCGGCTGCGCAGCCGGATCCGGCACATTGCCGATACCGTGCGCGCCTCCGGACGCCCGGTAAAACTCGAGCCGATGAACTCTTACGATCGCAGGATCGTGCACAACACGCTCAAGGATGATCCCGACGTGATGAGTTTCAGCCCCAGCGACGACGCACGGATCAAACGGATCACCATCCAGCGCCGCAAGCATACTCAGTGATGGGTAACGCGTAGCGCGTAACGGGTAACGGGTGCGGATCACCGTTCGGCGCTGAGGGGCAGGTACCGGGCGTCAAGCTCAGGGTTTGTCTTCTCGCCGTGTGACCCGACTCCGAACGCGCACCAGCTACCAGCTACGAGTTACCCATTACCCTTCCGGCAATTTCAGCTTCGCAATCTCGGCCATTACCCGCTCACTTAGGTGCTGGTAAATTTCGCGGCCGCCTTCCAGGTCCGCCTTGGTGAAACGGATCGGCTTGCCGACGACGACCGTGATGGGCTGCAACTTCAATCCGCCCGTTTTCGGCAACGCCTCAAAGGAACCAAAGATCCGGATGGGAACGACCGGCGCCAACGTTTTGGCGATGACCATGCCGAGCCCTGCCCGGGCGGGTTGCAACCGGCCGTCGAGCGTCCGCGTGCCTTCCGGGAAAATGATGACGCGCTTCCCCTCCTGCAATAAGCGGATGATCGTCTTTATCGCGCTGATGTCTCCGCGCTTCCGGTCAACGGGCACGGTGTTGAGCTTCGAGATAATCCAGCCGGCGACCTTTATCTTGAACAAGGTGTCGCGAGCCAGAAAGTAGATCGGTCTACGGCAGGAAATGCCGATCATGGGCGGATCGAGGTAACTCTGGTGGTTGGATGCAAGGATGGCGGGTCCATCCTCGATCAGGTTGTCGCGGCCGTACACTTTGTGGCGGAAGCCGAGTTTGCCGATCAGCGTGCAAAGGCTGTAGCCGATCCAGTAATAAACATTCATGCGCGTTCGCGCGGCTCCCGCCGCAAACCTTTTTCCTCCAGTCGCCGCAGGACCAGCGCGACGACCTGATCCAGGGAGAGCTCGGAAGTGTCGACCACCTCTGCATCCGGCGCAATCGCCAGAGGGGCAAGCGTGCGGGACGCGTCCAACCGATCCCGGGAAGCAAGGTTATCCTGTTGGCCTTCAGCGGCGCGCCGCCGTGCCCGCACCTCCGGCGAAGCGTCGATATAAAACTTGTAAGGAGTGTCGGGAAACACGGCCGAACCGATGTCACGACCTTCCATGATGAGGTTCGCCCGTTCGGCAAACTGGCGGAGCGGGCCCAGCAGAAATTCACGGACCACGTTAAGCGCCGAGATTTTTGAGACCACGTTGTTTACCGCTGCCGAGCGCAGGTGCGGCTCGGGATCAACGCCATCGATCGAGATGAAAGACGCGTTGTTCCGTAAATCAAAGCGGAACGACGTTTGCCTCAGCAACGCTGCAACCGCCTGGGAATCGTCGGCCTTGACGGCCCGCTCATTGGCCAGCCAGGCAATTGCCCGGTACAGCGAGCCGCTGTTGACGTACGTAAAGCGCAACTCCGCCGCCAGACGCCGGGCCACGCTGCTCTTGCCGGACGCCGCCGGGCCATCGATGGCGATTACGGAGTAACGCGCAGCCACGTCAACTGCTCGGTTTAGGGCACCTCGCCGGGTTGATCACCGGCGTCGGCGCGTTTCGGTCCGGCGCAAGAAACTTCTGCAGCTGATCCTCGAATCCGGGGTACGACGTGGCGATGCATTCGGTGCCTTCGATCACCGTATTTCCCTTGGCAAACATGCCCGCCACCGCAAACGCCATGGCGATGCGGTGATCTCCGAAACTGTTGATCCGTGCTGAACGCAGCGGGTTCCCGCCTTGGATTTCCATGCCGTCATCGCGTTCAATGACGTTCACACCCATCGCGCTCAAATTGGTGACGAGCGCTGCGATCCGGTCAGTTTCCTTAACCCGCAATTCCTTTGCGTCCTTGATGACCGTCTTGCCTTCCGCAAGCGCCCCGGCCACGGCAAGGATCGGGATCTCATCAATCAGATTCGGGATCTCGGCTCCGCCGATCACGGTGCCGTGTAACCGGCTGCCTTGGATACGAATTTCGCCGCGCAGTTCGCCCTGTTCCCAATCTTCCACCACTTCATGGATGTGCGCCCCCATGCGCAATAACACAGACAAGATCCCGGTACGCGTCCGGTTGAGACCGACGTCGCGCACCAGCAGGTCGGAGCCGGGTTGGGCTGCGGCTGCCACCAGCCAGAACGCAGCGCTCGAAATGTCGCCCGGCACCGTGAAATCCCGCGACTCGATCGTTTGGTCACCGTAGATGGCGATCATGTTCCCGTGGTCGGACGCTTCCCGCACCGTACGCACCAGGAAGTATTCCAGCATCCGTTCGGTATGATCCCGTGTGGCCACCGGTTCCGTTACAATGGTCTTACCGGCCGTCCGCAATGCCGCGAGCAAAATCGCGCTTTTTACCTGCGCGCTGGCCACCGGCAGCTTGTACTGAATCGGGTGCAAAGGTCCCCCCCGCACCCGCAAAGGAGCCGTTCCTTTCGGTTCGGTGGCGGTGATGCCGGCCCCCATCTGCGTCAGGGGCTCAATCACCCGGCGCATCGGCCGTGAAGAGAGCGAGGCGTCGCCGATCAACGTGCTTTCAAAAGGCTGGTCGGCCAGCACCCCGCAAAGCAGGCGCATGAGCGTTCCGGAATTGCCGCAATCAATCGGGTGCGGCGGCGGCTCAAAGTGCCCTTTTTGACCATGGACCACCAGGGTAGTCTCTTCGGGGTGGTCAATCGTAATCCCGAGCGATCTCATCGCCCGGACCGTGCAGACGCAATCCTGGCTCGGCAGAAAACCACGGATGACGCATGTCCCATTGGACATTGCCGCGAGGATCACGGCCCGGTGCGAAATGCTTTTGTCTCCAGGCACCCGTACCTCCGCGTTGATCCTGGGCGCAGCTGCGACGTTAAGCTCCGGCATAGAAAACGTTAAAAGTTTAATCTATCGCGATTCCGCTTACCGGCGTCCAGTAATCCTTCAAGATATTTATGGTCGCATTCCGCGAGGGCGGTACGCAGGCGCTCCAAACGGCCGCCGTACAGTTCCAGGTAACCGGCTATGGCCGAGCGGTTGGCCAGCAAAATTTCGGTCCAGAGCCGGGGCGCGCCGCTGGCGATCCTCGTGGCGTCACGAAACCCCGGCCCCACCACGGAGAGGGCTTCAGGAATCTCGGCGCCGACTAATTCCACCAGCACCGCCGCAAGCGCATGCGGCAGGTGGCTGACCGCGGCCACGTAGCGGTCGTGGTCCGCGATGCTGAGGCGCGTGGTCTTGCCGCCCAGGGCCCGCCAGAACGCCTCCAGTTTCCCGACGCTGCCGGGCTTCGTCGCGAACTCCGGGCAGACAATGACCGTTGTTCCCTCGAACATCGAAGGCCGTGCCGCGGCCCACCCGTGCTGCTCCGACCCAGACATCGGATGGCTCGGCACGTATTCCGCACGCCCTTCAAACTCGGCGGCCAGGCCTCGTGCAATATCTCCTTTTACGCTGCCGACATCTGACACGATGACGCCGCTTCCAACCATCCCAGCCAATTGCCGCCCGACGTGCGCCAGAACCCCCAGCGGGGTTGCCAGTAACAGAATTTCTGCGTCCGCGGTCAGCGCCGCCAAATCGGGAGCCACCGCGATCCCGCCGGGAATTTTATCCTTAAGATCGGCGTACGGATCATAAACCGTGATCGTGAACCCCCGTTCATGCGCCGCCAGGGCAATTGATCCACCGATCAAACCGGCGCCAGCCACCCCGATTACGGGCTTTCCGCCCCCTCCGCCGTTTGTCATCGTTTACCCGCAATGCCGAGGCGACGCCCCGTTCCCGAACTCAACTCGGCGATTAAGGCACCAGAAAAATCTTGCCCGTATACGGATCACGCACTTCGGCTCCCGGAGGGTAACCTTCGACGTCCACCTCACCCGCGTTCGGAGCGTACGGGCTCAGGACCCGGCCCGGCTTGCCGGCAACCTTCGTGGCATACGGGTAATTCTGCGGTTGCGTGACCGCAGGCGTCGCCGCCGGATTCGGCACTGAAGTCACGTCCGTGGTCGGCGTAGGCGTCGCCTCCGGCGTCGTCCGCTGATCACGTTGCCGTGGCGTGGCTGAAGGCACTGAACTTACCGGGGGCACCGCGTTCGGCGGCGGGACCGCTCCGTAACCGTAACGATTAGTCCCGCCACTGGTTACAGACGGGGCTGAGGTGCTGCAGGAGATCAACGCGAGGCAAGCCACTGCCGGAACCAGAAATAAAAGGTGACGGGTCATACGGGAATGTTTCCGATGAGGATAAAGTCATTCCCCGAAGAATGACAAATGACAAATTCTTTTCCCCCCCTCCCACGGTCACACGGCGGAACACGGCGGGCAGAGGAAATCATCCGCAGAACACGCAGAAGGACGCAGAAAAGAGAAAACATCCAAAGATTACACAGATTGACACAGATTAAGGTCACACGGCGGGCACGGCGATTTGGCGGGCGCAACGTAAGAGTTCACACGGCGAACACGGCGAGCCACGGCGACCACGGCGGGAAGAGGAGAGAGTTCGGGGTTCGGGGCTCGGAGTTCGGAGGCGCCGTAGAACCAGGTCCGATCTCCCCCGAGGGGCACGCTCACCCGGCCGGAAAACGAAATGATCCGCAGAACACGCAGAAGAACGCAGAAAAAGATCCACGAAACCGGAGCTTGACACCGGCAGCTCGCCCCCATGCTGCCGCTCCGAACTCCGAACTCCGAACTCCGAACTCCGAACTCCGAACTCCGAACTCCGAACTCCGAACTC
>JAFBAP010000065.1 GCA_019247695.1 Verrucomicrobiota bacterium
TGAGGTGGGGGTGCACGACAACTTCTTTGACCTGGGGGGCCAGTCGCTGCTGCTGGTGCGGGTGCAGGCGCGCCTGGCCAAGCGCCTCAACCGCGACATCCCCATCCTGGAACTGTTCCGCCGGCCCACCATCCATGCCCTCGCCGCCCACCTTGCCAAGGAGATTACATGAGCAACGCAATTGCGGTTGTCGGAATGAGCGGGCGCTTTCCTGGCGCGCTCGATGTCGATGCGTTCTGGAAGAACGTCTGCCAGGGAGTCGAATCCATCGCCCGGTTTTCCGCCGACCAGCTCGCTGCTGAGGGCATCTCTCCGTCGATACGGGCCGATCCGCGGTTCGTCAACGCGGGGGGCGCCCTGGACGGGATCGAACTTTTCGACGCCGGCCTGTTCGGCTACAATCCGCGCGAGGCCGAAATCATCGATCCTCAGCACCGCATCTTTCTCGAATGCGCCTGGGAAAGCCTCGAGCATGCCGGGTACAACCCGTTCGGTTTCGCCGGCCTGATCGGGGTCTACGCAGGGACGGGACCGGGCACTTATCAGGAGCGATTGAAAGCCGACCCCGAACTCGCGGCGCTGGTCGGTCACTTCCAGCTTTCGACCGGTAATGAGAAGGACCACCTGACGACCCGCGTCGCATACAAGCTCAACCTGCATGGCCCGGCGGTGACGATTCAGACCACGTGCTCCAGTTCGCTCGTCGCCGTGGCTCTCGCCTGCCAAGGCTTGCTCACCCGGCAATGTGACGTTGCACTTGCCGGCGGGGTCTCCATCGTCGTTCCGCAGCGCACCGGTTATTTCTATACGGAGGGCGGGATCTTATCCCCGGACGGCCGTTGCCGCGCCTTTGATGCGCAGGCCCAGGGTGCCGTCGGCGGAAACGGGTGCGGCATCGTGGTGCTCCGACGGCTTGACGATGCCCTCGCCAACGGCGACCACGTGCACGCGCTCATCACCGGCGCGGCCATTAACAATGACGGCTCACGGAAAGTGGGCTATACCGCCCCGAGCGTGGACGGCCAAGCCGAGGTAATCACCCGGGCGCACGCAATGGCCGGCGTCAGCCCCGACCAGATCGGCTACGTCGAGGCGCACGGTACGGGTACGCCGCTCGGAGATCCCATCGAGGTCGCGGCGCTGACCGAAGTCTTCAGGAAAGCTACCGGCAAGTGCGGCTACTGCGCGCTCGGGTCGGTGAAAACGAACGTCGGCCACCTTGATGCGGCTGCCGGAGTGACGGGCCTGATCAAAGCGGTGCTGGCCGTCGAACATGGCCAGATTCCGCCGACGCTGCATTTCCGCGAGGCTAATCCCGCCCTGAATCTTCCCGCCAGTCCATTTTTCGTCAACCGGGAGCTGCGGGCCTGGCCTGGGTCGCGGCGGGCGGGCGTAAGCTCGTTTGGAATCGGCGGCACGAATGCCCACGTCGTGGTTGCGCAGAGCCCGCCGAGGCCACCGGTCGATGCGGGCCGCGAACACCAGCTGATCGTGCTCTCGGGGCGGACCTCAGATGCGCTTGATGCCGTGACGTCCAACCTGGCCCGGCACTTGAGCGCCCATCCGGAGCTCGAGCTGGCCGACGTCGCCCACACGCTGCAATCGGGCCGCGTGCCGTTGCCGCATCGGCGGACGCTGGTTGCAACGAATCGCACAGAGGCCGTCACGGCTCTGGCCGGCCGGCTGCCCGCCCGCGTCGCGGCCGGATCCTCCCCTCCGGTTGCCTTCCTGTTCCCAGGCCAGGGTGCCCAGCATGTGCGCATGGCGGCTCGGGTGTACGCCACGGAGCCCCTCTTCCGCGCGGAGTTGGACCGGGCGGCAGAGCTACTGCGCCCCTGGATCGGCCTGGACCTGCGGCGCATCATTTTCCCGGACGAGGGCGAAATTACCCGCGCGCAGGAATGTCTGCGCCAGACCGCAATCGCTCAACCCGCGCTGTTCGCAGTCGAGTACGCGCTTGCGCAGTTATGGATGCGGTGGGGGGTGCGACCCGACGCGCTGTTCGGCCACAGCGTGGGCGAGTACGTGGCGGCCTGCGTGTCCGGAACCTTTTCATTCGAAGACGGCCTTGCCCTGGTGGCCGAGCGGGGGCGGCTGGTCCAGGCGACGCCGCAAGGCGCGATGCTGGCAGTGCCTCTGGGGGAGACGGCGGTCCGCGCGTTGCTCGACGGCGCGCTCTCGCTCGCGGCGGTCAATGGTCCGGCGCAGTGCGTGGTTTCCGGCCCCGAAGCAGCCATCGCGGCGTTGGAGCGTACACTCGCCAGTCGCGGGCTGCCGGGTTCTCGGTTGCACACCTCACACGCCTTCCATTCGGCGATGATGGACCCGATCCTCAAACCGTTTGCGGCCCGCCTCGGCGCGACTCCACGCCACGAGCCAGTGATCCCGTGGATCGCCAACCTGCACGGCGGCTGGATCAGTGACACCGAAGCGACCGATCCCTCGTACTGGACCGCTCATTTGCGTGGTACCGTACGATTCGGCGACGGTCTCAGGACGCTGCTGGAGGACCCGGATCGCATCCTGCTCGAGGTGGGTCCCGGCCAGACGCTCACCGGGCTGGCACGATTGCACGGCGCCGCGGGAGAGCGCGTCCTTATGGCCAGCCTGCCGCATTCGTTAGACCGGGGCGACGACGAGCGCCACCTCATCGCTGCCCTTGGGCAGTTGTTCCTGGCCGGCGTCAACATCGACTGGGGCGGCTTTCAGGGGCATGTCCGGCGTCGTCGGGTCGCTCTGCCGGCTTATCCCTTCGAGCGGCAGCGCTATTGGATCGATGCCAAGCCGCGCCGCTCCGCCTCTGCGGCACCCGTATCGTCTCCTGTTATCAAGGCCGGATCACCGGACGATTGGGTCTGGGTGCCGGTCTGGCGACGGACTGCGCCGGTCACATCCCTAGACCTGCTGCCGGGGCCATGGCTCGTCTTTGATGATGGGGGAGCTTTGGGCGAGGCCGTCGCCCGGGAGTTGACCAGCAACGGGCGGCAGGTCGTCCGCGTCATGCCCGGCGTCACGTTTGACCGCGCCGGCCCCCACGAGTTTCGGCTCGACCCGGATCATGAGCCCCATTACCGGCAGCTTATCGGGACGCTTAAGGCGGAGATGCTCACGCCCGCACGCGTCGTGCACTTGTGGAGTCTGGCGGGACATGAACGCACGAATCTCTACGGTCTTCTGTTCCTGGCCCAGGCATGGACGGGCGCCGGTCAGATCGGGTCGCTCGAGATCGTAGCGGTTTCCCGCAGCCTCTATGACGTGACTGGCAGCGAGGCGCTGCAAGTCAACGGGGCGCTGCTTCTCGGGCCTTGCAAGGTTATCCCACAGGAATTTTCGCACGTTAGGTGCCGGAATATCGATTTGGACGTTGGCACTGACCCGGCGATGCTTGTGGCCGAGTTGGCGGGAGGATGCAACGAGCCGGTTGTCGCTTGCCGTGGCAGCCACCGATGGGTGCAGGAATTTGAGAAGCTCCCTCCGGCAGCGCCTCAGCCGAGCGTTTTGCGGGAAGGCGGGACGTACCTGGTGACCGGTGGACTCGGGGACGTCGGCCTGGCTCTCGCTGAGACTATCGCCCGGACCGTGCGGGCGAATCTCGTCTTGATCGGCCGCGCTGAAATTCCGGCGCGGCGCGATTGGTTAACCTGGGTTGCCGTACATGGAAATCAGGACCCGATCAGCCGCAAACTAGCCCGAGTCCAAACCCTTGAACGGTTAGGCGCGCGGGTACTTCCCATGAGCGCGGACGTGTGCAATGCCACGCGGCTGAGGGTTGTCATTGATCAGATAAAAGCCGAATTCGGCCCGCTGCACGGTGTCATCCACGCTGCGGGCGCCACTGAAGCCGACGCCTTTGGCCCGGTTAAGGAGATGGCGCCTGCTGCGTGCGAGCGCCACCTCCGGCCGAAGGTCGACGGGTTGCGGGTACTCGATTCCGCCCTAAAGGACGAGCATCTCGATTTTTGCGTGCTTGTCTCCTCGCTATCCGCCGTGCTCGGCGGGCTCGGGTTCGCCGCCTACGCTGCTGCCAACGCATTCATGGATGCGTTTGCGGCCGGTCGGGCACGAGGGGGCGCGCGCTGGATGAGCATCAACTGGGATGGCTGGGATTTCAGCTGCAATCCGCGCAAGGGACGGCTCGCGCTGACCCGGGACGAGGGCATGGCGGTATTTCGGAAGTTGCTCTCCTCAGGGGTTAAAGCCTTCCCCGCACAAGTGGCAGTTTCGACTGGTGATCTCAACGCCCGGGTTGATCAGTGGGTCCGGCTGACCTCGGTGCGAACCGAGACGTCCGCTGCAGAGGCAGATCCCATCGCGGGAACGCACGAGCGCCCCACCCTGGACAATGAGTATAAAGCGCCGGAAAACGACGTCGAACGTTTCGTCGCCCAAGTCTGGCAGTCGCTGTTGGGAATCAACCGGATTGGCCGGCACGACGACTTCTTCTCCCTCGGTGGCCACTCCTTGCTCGCCATCCAAGCCGCCTCACGCCTGCGTGACGCGTTTCGGGTGGAAGTTTCGGTCCACGCGCTTTTCGAGGCCCCCACCGTGGCCCGCCTCGCGGGCGTGCTCAACGATGCACTTGCTGCCGCTGCGCCCTCCGAAGACTTGGCCGAGATCCTTGACCAGGTCGAGCATCTGTCCGATGAAGAAGTGGCCGCGTTGCTGGCTGAAGCCCCCGAGCCGCCGCGACCGACGCCATCGTCACCACCATCGCCTGAGCGATTTCTGACAAACGACGTCGTCCACGCCATCAATCGCAGCCGGGCAACTGACGGATTGGCGGCCAAGACCGCGATTCAATGTTTCTACGATTCGATCAACGGCCAGCTTAATGCCGGCGTCGCCAGCGAGCACGCGTTGTTTCTTAATTATGGGTACGTCCCGGATGGACGCGGCGAGCGTTCCGTTCACCAACTCCCCGGCAGAGTTCTGAACCGCAACCGCATACAGCTTGTCCTGGAAGTGGTCGGCGACTGCGAACTTGCAGGCCGGCGCGTACTCGATGTGGGGTGCGGTCGTGGCGGGGCGGTCGCGGTCCTGCACCAGTTCTTCTCGCCTGCCAAGATCGTCGGCCTCGACCTCTCGCCGGGCGCCATCGAGTTCTGCCGGCGCGTGCACCATTACCCGGAAGTCAGCTTCATGTGCGGCGATGCCGAGCACCTGCCATTCCCCGCCGGAAGTTTCGACGGCGTCATCAACATCGAGTCATCTCACAGTTACCCGGACGTGACCGCCTTTTACGCCGAGGTCCACCGGATTCTCGAACCGGGAGGGGTTTTCCTGTATGCCGACACCATTCCAGCCGGGGAAGTGGCTTCCCGGCTCGAGTTGGTCAGCCGGCAGGGGTTTGAGATGGAACTCGCCCGCGACATCACTCCGAATGTGGTACGCTCCTGCGAGGAACTCGCTGGGATCAACGCGCAGGCCTTCACCGCCGGGAACGCTCCGGAGGTGCTCGACGATTTCCTGGCTGTTCCCGGCTCGGAGAATTACAACCGTTTGCGTTCCGGCCGTTTGGTCTATGGCATCTGGCGGTTGAGGAAGATCTGACCATGCCGGCCGGCCCCCAATCCGAAAATGACGCTTTGGCTGCCCGGTTGGCTGCGTTATCGCCGGAGCGGCGCGCGGTGGTGGAACGCCTGCTGCGGGAACGTGAGACAGTTCCACGGGGGCTGCGGGATGGGCTGACGGCGCTGTCCTTCGGCCAGCAGCGGTTATGGTTCATGGCGCAGCTCGACCCGGTCAGTCCGGTGTACAACACCGTGACCAGCGTACCGCTGCCTGACCGGGGCGTGGAGTTGGATGCATTGCAATGGGCCGTGGATGCACTGGTGCAACGTCACGAAAGTTTGCGGACCACGTTTGTCGCCATCGACGGAGAGCCGTTCGCCCGGCTTGATCCGGACCTGAAGGTCGCTGTGGAGGTCGATGCCGACCCGGCGACGTTGGCGCGACGCCCGTTCGACCTGGAGCGTGGCCCGTTGCTGCGGGTATGCGTGCTGCGCGATCGGAAGCTGCTCGTGGTATGTATGCATCATATCGTCACCGACGCTTGGTCCATGACAATTTTTCTGCAGGAGTTATGGCTGCTCCACGCAGCTCGGGTCCGTGGCGAGGAAGTGATGTTGCCGCCACTGCCCATCTCGTATGCCGATTACGCCCTCTGGCAACGGCGGGCGCTGTCCGGTGCCCGTTTGCAGGCGCTCTTGGAATTCTGGCGCGCCGAGTTGGCGGACTTACCGGTCCTGGACTTGGCCACGGACCGGCCGCGGCCGCCGGTACCTACCCTTCAGGGCGGCAGCGTACCGGTGCGTATCTCTGAGGAGGTAACCGCAGGATTGCGGCTCCTGGCCCGGGAGCACGGGGCCACGTTATTCATGGCGGTGCTGGCGGCATTTTCGCTGTTGTTGGGCCGCTACACCGGTCAGGATTGCGTCGTCGTGGGATCGCCCGTCGCGGGCCGGACCCGTAGTGAATTGGAGGGGCTGATCGGATTTTTCGTCAATACGATCGTTTTGCGATGCGACCTGCGCGGCGGACCCACTTTTAGAGAGCTCCTGGCCCGGATCAAACAGACTGCCATTCGCGCGTACGCCCATCAGGACCTGCCTTTCGAGAAACTCGTCGAAAACCTTCAACCCGAACGGGACTTGAGCCGCAACCCGCTTCATCAAGTCATGTTTCGCCTCGAGAAGACGGCGTCGGTTGCCGCGCCGGACATGCCGGTAACCGTTGCCGCGCCGGTCCCTATTTCCGCGCCGGGCATGCCGGACCTTTTAGATAAAGAAACATCGATTTTCGACCTCTCACTTGACTTGTGGGAAGGGCTGGGGGGCCTTAACGGAAAGCTGGAGTTTTCAAAGGAGCTGTTCGACCAGGCTACCATCGAGCGGTTGACAAGGCATTTTGAGGTGTTGATCGAGGGCCTGATTGCCCGGCCCGATGTCCCGGCCCAACTGGTCCCCTTGATGAGCGTCAGTGAGCGCGAACAACTCGACGCATTCAACGCCACGACGGCACCGGTACCGAATCAATGCGTCCATGAGTTGATCGACGCGCAAGCCTCCCGCACCCCTGACGCACCAGCGGTGGGCGGGTTAAACTATCGCGATCTCGTCCAGGCCGCCAACGGTGTTGCCCGGTACCTGGTCTCCTGCGGCGCCGGTCCGGACACCCTGATCGGCGTCTCCCTGACCCGCGGTCCTGCACTGGTGATCGCCCTGTTGGGCATCCTAAAGGCAGGCGCCGCATACCTGCCGCTCGACCCGGATGACCCGCCGGCTCGCCTGGATCAGATTATTTCCGATGCTGCTCCTCTGATGGTCCTGACCGATGCCGTCACTGCGCCGTCACTGCCGTCGCCTCGACCGGATCTGCCGCTGCCAGCGGGCAATCCGGCTTCCCTGGTTTACGCCGTCTACACCTCCGGCTCTGCCGGGGCGCCTAAGGCGGTCCTGGTGGAGCACCGCTCGCTGACCAACCATTGCGTTGCTTTCGCCCGCGAAGCGGGTCTGTGCGAGGCCGATCGCGTGCTTCAGTTCGCCTCGCCAGGCTTCGACGTCGCGGCGGAGGAAATCTTTCCCACGTTAATATCGGGGGGCGCCGTTGTTCCACGTTCTGGTCATCGTGTCCCGTCGGTGATCGACCTCATCACCCAAATCGAGAATGACGGGATCACGGTAGTAAATGTGCCGAGCGGCTATTGGCACGAGTGGGTCGACGCGATGGAGAACGGATCCGCGCGCGTCCCGCCAAGCCTGCGGCTTGTGATTATCGGCAGCGAGCGGGTTGAGCCGGCACGCGTTTCTTCCTGGCACCGGCAAGTCGGCAATCGGCCCGCACTCCTGCATGCTTACGGCGCCTCAGAGGCAACCATCACTTCGCTGGTGCACTGGACCGGGAACGACGCGGTCGTGCTCGGCTTTCCCCTGGCCAACGTGGAGGCGGTGGTGGCGGGCCGGCAGGGCGAAACGCTGCCCGTCGGGGTGCCCGGGGAACTCTGGCTGGCCGGGGCCGGCCTGGCGCGCGGCTACCTGCGCCGGCCCGACTTGACGGCCGAACGCTTCGTCTGGCGCCAGGGCCGGCGCTTTTACCGCTCCGGCGACCGGGTGCGCCGC
>JAFBAP010000066.1 GCA_019247695.1 Verrucomicrobiota bacterium
CTCGTACAGCGGCTCGGGAAGGAGCAGAAGGGGTCAGGACGGCGCACGAAGGGGTGCCGGAACCCGTGAACCTTTAATCACTGGGTTGTAGGTTCGATTCCTCACGGTGCAGGCTCAGCGTCAGGGACTTACGTGAAATTCGGGGTACATATTCGGTGAACACGGTGGGTCTCAGCACGTGAGGATCTTTTTAAAATCGGGACGCAAGGGGTAAAGAAAGATGGCTTTCTGGGGCAAAACGGTTTGATGGCGCTTCTCCAGTTTGCCCCGGCCTTTGGTGAGCCCGACGCAGACCCAATTGGCCGCCCGATAGGCCGTGCCGCTAAAGCGGGGCCATTGGACGAAGGTCTCCAGTAGGACCGGCCGGTAGCCGTAGCGCTCGAGCCAGTCGGCCCCCAGGCGGCGGCACACCCCACCCAGCACGCGGGAGGCCAGGTTGGGGCTGCGCACCCAGGGCAGCAACAAAAAGCGGTGATTGTTAAGCACCAGGTGCAGGTTGCGCTGGCGTTGGGGGCCCGACCAGCCGATGAAGCGATCCCGGTCGGCCAGCGCCCAGGCGCTGGCGCCAAAGCCCAGGCCGCCCAGCAGTTGGGAGCCGTGGTAGAGGAGGTAGCGCAACTGGGCCCCGGGCATCGGGTAGTAGCCCAGGTAGTGATGCGCCCCCATCATCTGGCGGTAAAGCCGCCGCTCCAGGGGGGTACGAACTAACTCTAGCTTTAACGCCTGCAGCTGATGGGCGGGTAGGGTCAGGGGGGCGGGTTCCAACGCCAAAAGCTGCTGCGCCGGCGTGGCCTTTTTGCCGTTGCCGTTACGGCCGCGGGGAGGTGGCAGCACGAGCAAGCCGGCGCGCTCCATGCGCAGCAGCGCCACCTTACAACTCATCTCCTTAAGGCGGCCCTGGGCATTGCGCCAGCCGAACTCCTGGCAGACTTGCCGCGCGAGCTCACTGCGCCAAGTGTTACCTTGAGCGATGAGGCCTCGGATGCGCGCCAGTTCGGCCGGGCTAAAGTCCCGGCCGCAGAAGCGCGTCGAAGCGTCGGCTTGGGGCGCGCTCATGGGCCGCGCGCCCGGCACTCCCTTGCGGGCACCCTTGGCGGCGCATCCTCCCCGCCGGTGGCCTCGGGGGTGATAAAGTTCCACGGCAACCAGGGCTCCAGGGACTCTGGCGCTTTGGATCCATTGCGCGCGCAGGCGTCCAGGTAGGCCTTCAGATAGTCCCGAGGATTGATGTTGTGCAGTACCAACGTCTGCAACAGAGTTAACATCAGGGCCAGCAGCTGCGCGCTCCACTTCGAGGCGCTGCCGTAGTAGTTTTTGCGCCCGATCGTGCCGGGCCGGATCGCCCGTTCGGCCCCGTTGTTGTCCATCGGGATTTGGGGATGATCGGCAAAGAGGGTCAGCCCCGGCCAATGGGTCTGCAAGCTGGTGAGCACTTTGCGCCGAAGCCGGCCGAGATGACTCTGGGCCAGTTCCTGGGCGCACTGCTGCTCCATAGAAGCCAGCGCCTGATGGACGGCCGCATCGGCTTGGGCATACTCAGCGCGGCTCATGCGCCCGGGATCCAGTTCCACAAAGGGGGCCGGCAAGGGTTCCGGGCCCTCCGGGCTTTTGGCCAACGTCAGTCGCTGATGATTTAACTCATAGAGTTGGCCGATGCGTTCGATCCATCCATCCGCCCAGGCCTCCCCCTCTTGACCCCCGAGCCGCAGATGAAGAAAATCCCGTCGCACATGCGCCCAACAATACGCTAACTGCAACAGCTCTTTTAGGAATGAATAAGCCTTGAAGCGATCGACGACCACCATCGGCTCATAGCGGCATCGGGCCTCGGCGGGCTCGTAGCCAAAATAGGCTTTGGGCACGGCCGCCGAGCGCGACGGGGCGACAATGTAAAGCCGGGTCTGCTGCGTCACGACCACCCAAAGCCACCAGCGGTGGCTGCCTTTGTGAGGTTCTTCGACGAAGACTTCCCACCGCGTCTCGTCCATCAGGCATAAGGCGGCTTGGCGGCTCTGGGCCTGAATGGCCTCGTAGAGCGGCTCAAAGAGCGGCACAAGCTTTTGGAGCGCCCCGCAGAGGGTCCCGGCGCTCAACGTTAACCCCGCGCTGCGCGCCATGGCCCGGATGCGTTCCAAGGGCACGTGGTAGAGAAATTTCAGCACCAGCACTTCGGTAAGGAAGCTATTGGCCAACAGGCCCTTGGGAATGACCGTGGGCGCCGGAGGCGCCGAGATGATATCCGGCCGCTGCGGCTGGCATTGGCAGCCGGCCGGCCGGCGGTACTTCAGTCGAGTCGTGCGCCCCCGGAACAGGCGCACTTCCCATTCGATCTGTTCCCGGGTGTGCGGGGGACCCCACGGATCCCACCGCAACCCGCAGTAGGGACAACGCAACGCTGCGTCGCTGAGCGCCAAGACGGTTTCCACCACCGGAAGGGTTTGCCGCAGCGTGCGGCCATGACCGGCCCGGCCGGGTTGCTGACCCCGGGCGCGACGGGCGAGGCCGCTTGGCTCGGTGCCTCCTAAAAGGAGCACTCGGTTGCGTCGCTCGCTCTTGCGACCAAACAGCCGCTGCTGCAGGTCGGCCACTTTGGCTTTGAGCGCGTCGACCTGGGCCTGGAGTTCCTCGGCCCGGGCCACCGCGCGCCGGTGCTGGCTGCGGTGGTAATGGGCCTGCTGACGCAGGGAGATGACTTCGGCGTGCAAAAGCCGATTCTGCTCTCGGAGCGAGGCCGGTTCCTGTCCGAGCGTCGTCGTTGCTTGGCTCTCGGCCGATGGCGTGGTGGTCCCCATGGGTGGGGCCTCACCCTAGCAGCTTACCCGCGACGTGTCCCGCGGAAAATGAGCTTTAAGCCCCTCTTTCGACAGACGCGTTCACCGAATATTTACGGACAGTAGTGTCTCGACCCGTTTACTCATAAAGTTGCTGGGTGAACTCCGGGCGGAGGCGGTTGGATCTCAAAGACCGTCTCAACGATGACCGGTGTGCCGACGGGCGTGCTGTGTACCCCGTACACGACGCGGGCGTGTCCCGCATCCGCGCCGAACAGTTGGACAAAGAGGCTCGAAGCGCCGTCGGCAACCGCGGCGTGCTCTACGAAGCCCTCCGTCGTTAATAGGAGCACGGAGAGTTTCACCAACCGTTTGAGCCGGTCCAAATCGCCGAGATGTTCTTGGGCCGCCGCCAAGGCGTTTAATGCGGCCAGGCGCGCCGCCTCGCGGCCCTGATCGACCGAAAGGTCCGCGCCCAGCCGTCCCGAGATCGCCAACTTTCGATCACACAGCGGCAAAGTGCCGCTAATAAAGAGCAACGATCCCACCTGGGACGCTTCGACGTAAGCCCCCAGAGGAGCGGGCGGTTTCGGAAGCACCAGGCCCAGTTCGCGCAAGCGCGAGCCGGGTTTGGCGACAGTAGAATCATTACCGGCCGGCATGGACCCCTCCATCCACCCGCAGATTTTCGCCCGTGACGAACGTGGCGTTCTGAAGATACAGCACTGCATCGACGATGTCAGAAACCTCACCCATACGGCCGAGCGGATGAAATTTCGCCAGCACCGCAGGATCATCCTGGGCGTGCATGGGCGTGTTGATGATGCCGGGCGACACGGTGTTGAACCGGATGTTGTTCGCGACGTACTCTAGCGCCAAAGCCCTGCTCACGGCGGGCATCGTCGACTTTGACAGCACGGCCAGGAGGGCCGGCGAGCGACCGCTGGGTTGGTCCGCGACTACCGCTGAGATGTTGACCACGTGCCCCGAACCCTGATTCTTCATCGCCGGGATCACCTGCTGGGTCATAAAGAAGAAGCTGGCCACGTTGGTGTCCATAACCAGGCGGTAGTCACCCTCGGTGTAGTCGGCAAACGGCTTGGGGAGGAAGATGCCGGCGTTATTGACCAGCAGGTCGATGCGGCCAAACCGGCCGATGGCCGCCTGAGCCACGTTGATGGCGGTTTCCTTTTTACTGATGTCGCCGTCGATGAGGATCAGGTCGCCCGAGGCTTGGAGCTCCTTGGACCGGCTGATCGACCGAGCCGTGCCGACCACGCCATAGCCGTGGCCGAGAAGCGCTTGCGTGAGTCCGAGGCCAATGCCGCTGGAAGCGCCTGTGACGATGGCGGCCGGCTTTTGTGTGGTGCTCATAAAAAGTACTTTTGGTCGGATTCTGAACGTTCGTAGCCCTTGAACCGCTTTTCTGCCCCATCACTCCGTAACACCCAATATGCATGGGACCATTCTAAGAAAGGCGATCCAGCTCTTGCTGTTGGGTTATCGAGCATAAATTTCATCGTTTTTTCTCCGGCGATCAGTTGTTGCCTGTGATAGTAGCTCTTTCTTATCGAGCATACTATGGGCCAGGTGCCGTCAATTGCATCGACGGTCATTGTCGACTCTGGCGCCACACGCCACGATGGCTCCGATACCGGTGTGTCTCGAAATATCAGGGTCGCGGATAAGCACCTGCCAATATTACACGATACTAACGGGCCGAGCGAGATCGAGCTGCTCGCGAATGTGGAGCGACCCGGAAAATAGAAAAAGGGGACCTACCATGACAAAACGCCAAGACCGGTTATACACCGCGCGGGCCCACACCATCACCGGCGGCCGGGAGGGCGGCACCTCCCGCATGGACGATGGGCGACTGGAAGTTAAGTTGTCGGTTCCTGGCACCCCGGGAACCGGCACCAACCCAAGCGATATGCGTTTCGCGAGCCGGGAAAAAGCGATCTTGTCCCAATGGGAGGTCGGTGCCGGCCTGGTTCCAGGCGGCGGTCCCATGGCACGCCTGCCTCGTCTCATCGGTCGAGGGCGTGCGCTGGAAGTGCTGCTCGGGGCAGATGATATCCCGGGCGGCCTCGCCGAGCTTTATGGCTATGTCAATCGTGCTTTGCCGGACGCAGAGCTCGATTCCTTCGAGGCACTTGCCGTGCGGATTGCGTCCTTTGATAAACGGGCCATCGCGGAAACAAAACGCCTGGTCGATATCGCCAGCCTGCCGCCGGACGCGGAAATCGTGCCCGAGTGGGACGCCTTTGTGGCTTCGCTTGGGCGCCCCGCCAGCCGGGCGAAGCTGAAGGCGTTGATGAAGCGGGGCTTCCACACGGCCGGCGATGTTGAAAATCGCCTCGGGTACTACGTGGGCCAGCTAGGTGCTGCAGCAATCCAGAATCAATGACCACAACTCGGTTTCGCCGTTTTCTACGCGCCCCATCATCGGTCCCGTCCAAGCGATTACGAGACCTGAAAGTACGTTGCGCCTGCGGAGTAAGGCAGCCCGGTCGCATGAGACTTCTGCAAACGGCGCCTTGGAAGCGGAGATGCACGCCGCTCTCAACGTCGATCGCCCGCTTTACGCCAGTACCGTTGTGACTACAATTACAGGGACCGGCTCGATCCCTTCCCTCGAACCTCAGGAACCAATGCGCAGTATTGAACCCGACGATTTCCGGTCACTGCAAAAACGAAGACGAAAAGATGATGCCGAACTTGATTCACCGAATACCAGAAAAAGGTAACCGTGTCCGTTCTCCTGATGCACGGCGACGGCGGCCAGATCGTACCTTATTCCGATTCTGCGCCTCTGCCTGTAAAGCTACTGAAGAACCGAACCCTGACAACCTGCACAGAGTTCCGCACCGGTATGCGTACGACGTCCAGACCATCAGCACGGACCTGTTAGCGTCCGTCAAAGCCAGAGTTTATTCCGGAGAAACCGCATGAGCAAAAGGATGAAAGCGGCGCAAATCGGCACAGCAGGGGCCGATTTTGAGTTGGTTGAACGCGACATTCCCGAACCAGGGCCGGGGCAGGTGCGGGTCAAGGTAGAAGCCTGTGGGATCTGCCACAGCGACGTGCTGGTAAAGGAAGGACTCTGGCCGGGTCTGCAATACCCGCGTGTGCCGGGGCACGAGATTGCCGGCCACCTTGATGCTCTTGGAGCGGGAGTCACGGGCTGGAAAGAAGGCGATCGGGTTGGCGTAGGCTGGCACGGTGGCCATGATTTCGTGTGTGATGAGTGCCGACGCGGGGATTTCGCCATGTGCGTTAATCGCAAAGTGACGGGCATCGATTACGACGGTGGCTATGCCGAATACACGATCGCGCCGGCGGAAGCGCTGGCGGCGATTCCTGACGGTTTGCCGGCGGCGGAAGCCGGACCGTTCATGTGTGCAGGTGTAACGGTCTTCAATGCCTTGCGCAACTCCGGCGCGCGTCCCGGTGACGTCGTCGCAGTGCAGGGGATTGGCGGCCTCGGACATCTCGGGGTGCAATATGCGCGCAAAATGGGCTTCAAGACCATTGCGCTGGGGCGCGGCAAAGACAAAGAACCGCTCGCGCAAAAACTCGGCGCACACGTTTACATCGATTCGTCCGCCGCCGATACCGTGGCTGAACTGCAGAAGCTCGGCGGCGCGCGGGTGATTCTTGCGACCGCTCCGAGCGCGAAGGCGATCTCTGACGTCGTTGCTGGACTGGGTCTAAGCGGTAATCTCCTGATTCCGGCTGTGCCGAACGATCCGCTTACCGTGGGCGTGATGCCGTTGATAGCGGGCCGGCGGCAAATCTCGGGCTGGTATTCCGGTACGGCCCGCGACTCTCAGGACACATTGGAATTCAGTGCACTGAGCGACGTGCATCCGATGATCCAGACGTTTCCGCTTAGCCGCGTGGCGGACGCCTACGAACAAATGCACAGCGGCAAGGCGCGCTTTCGCGCTGTTCTACTGATGGAAAGTTGAGCGTCTTTTGCCGAGACAAAAATCGAAAACTTGCCGTGCAACGCCGAAGCTTGAGGTGCTCCCCCTCGGGCTCTCCCGCACTTTGCGTGGTGGCACCGCTCGGCTTGAATGGAAGGGGGGAAGCAGGGATCGATACGCGGAGGAGAGTTGCCCGTCCTCCGGTAGACGGCCGGCACCCCTTCCCTGACGTTCCACGCAAAGTGCGGGAGAGTCGAATTTTTTGGGGAGCAGTATAGCCGACGCCCAGCCCCCCGGCGCCGCGAGCGGGCCGCCATGTTGGTCCCTTGGTTACGCGTGCTCATCGACTGAAGGATTCGCCGCAACTGTGTCAGTTGACGAAGGGGATGCGACTGGCGCCGCAGCCGAGGCTCAGTGAGGCCGGGAAAAAAACGGGGGCAAGACGCGGGCGCTGGCCAAGCCTTGCCGCCGCACTCACTCCTACGCTCTTGCGTAAGCCATCGGCGAGCGCAGCCCCTGGCATCGGTTCCGCCCTCGGTTTTTTCCGGTGTCTCCGAGCTGGCCGCGGTCATCCACGTGGATGCCCGTGCCGGACCCAAGGCGGATCACGAACCGGCAAAAAGCGCGCTCACGTCGATCGAGACGTCGGGGTAGGCTTGGGGCGAGAGCGGCATTTCGCTGCCGGCGAAGGTTTCGCTCCGGTAGTCGGGCGCCAGGTGCCGCAGCACGCGGCGGCCCTGAACGTCCGCGACCCAGTATTCCGGCACCCCGGCCTGTTGACAGGCCCGAAGCTTGTCGCCCACGTCGTAGGAGAGCGTGGTGCGCGACACCTCTATCACCAGGGTCGCCTCGCTGCAGAGCGGGTTATCCGGGCCCGAACGCGGCGGCCGGGAGAGCAGGGTCAGGTCGGGCCATACCTCGGTGACCTCATTCAACCGCAGCCCCCCGGGCCAGGGGTGCAACCCCGGGCGTTGCCGGGCAAGAAACCATTGCAAAAGCAAGAACGCCACGAAGCTGTGGGGATTACCGGGCGGGGGCATGATGAGGATCCGGCCGTCGAGCAGTTCGTGGCGGCGGTCCGGATCCAGGAACGCTTCCAGGGCGTGGAACTCCCGAACCGTGAGTTTGTGGACTTCGACCGTTTCGGAGAGGCTCATGGGCTGCCCTTGGATTATAACCGGAACGTGCCGGTCGGCCAAGCGTTCGGCCTGCTCTTTCGCTTCCTCCAAGCTGTAGCCGTCGATTTCCCAAACGATCAGCGGCCAATCTTCGGGCCGCAGCTGCCGCATTTGCGGCGAGACCAGAAAAAACCAAGGGCCACGAGACCGGGGCAAAGTGGGGGCTACGCGGCGTTCGACTTGGGGGTTCACGGCATGCTGGGGTACCATCGCGAAAGCGCCAAACGCCACTCCCCATTCAAGACTTGGGTTGGGACTTGGAGTAAAAGGTGGGCACCCGCGGGCGTCCACTGCATCTGCTGCTTTTTCACGAAGCGTTTGCTGACCACCTGATTGACGGCGGATTCCACAAAGGCCGTCGAGATGACTTTGCCTTGCCGGTACCGCTCGCCGTGGTTGGGCAGAAACGCTTGATTCTCGCGGACGTAGGTCTCGAACGTCCGGACGACCTTGAGCAGCTTACGGTGCTCGGCGCTGCCGTTTTTGATCTCCAGGGCGTAAATCAAGTCATCCGTGATTTCCAACGCCCGATCGACCTTGCCGTGCCACAAGTTCCATTTGAGGTGTTCCAGCCAAAAGTTCTGCGGCTCCATCCATGCCTTTGATCTTCAGCCACGCTTCGCCCTATCAGTACCTCGGCATGAGAGGCTTATAACAAGCGACCCTAACGGGATTCGAACCCGTGTTACTCCCGTGAAAGGGGAGTGTCCTGGACCACTGGACGATAGGGTCTTGCGTTTTGGGAGCGCAAATATTGGCATCGAACCGGCACGGTGCAAGGAGAAATTTTTCGGTCTCTCCCCTAGGAACCCCGCGCATTTTCTCCGCGCAGCGCCAGAATCGACTCCGCGATGCGGGCCGTCGCCCCGCGATGGAAAGCCAGAACGGAACCGGCGCGCTCAACCGTCGCCGCCGCCTGGTCCGGATGATCCAGCAGATCGGCAACGGCAGCCGGCAACGCCTCGGCACCCGTAAGTTGGCGGATGCCGCCGGCGGCGACCAGGTCTTTCATCAGGGTCGCGAAATTCTCCATGTGCGGTCCGGAAATCACCGGCCGGGCGGCCTGGATCGGTTCCACCGGGTTCTGGCCGCCGATCCCCTGGAAACTTTTCCCGATCACCACGACATCCGCCGCCTGGTACCACCCTCGAAGCTCGCCGGTTGAGTCCACCACCAGGATCGCCGTGCCGGGCGTGAACTCCGGCTTGCTTCGGAGGGTCCACGGGATCCCGCAGGTCTTCAGCAGTTCCACGATTTCCGGGGTTCGCTCGACGTGGCGGGGAACCAGGATCAGGAACAGGTCCGGAAAGCGCGTGCGCAGCTGAAGGAATGCCTTCAGCAGCAGTTCTTCCTCACCGGGATGCAGACTTCCGCCGAGGAGGAACCGGTGCGTCTTGGGCTCACATCCGTGTCGCCGGAGCCACTCACGGAAAGTAAACGGCTCGGTGTCCGGCACGCGCGGGTTCGCGTCGGCGTCATATTTCAGACTTCCCGTCGCGATCACCCGCGCCTGGTCGAGGCCGACCGCCCGCCATTGCCCCAGTTCGTTCGGGTGCTGGGCATAGACCTTGGTGAGCTGACCCCAGAGCAACGGTTCGGCGATCCACCGAGCAGCCTCGTAACGCTTTCGCGACCGGGGCGAGAGCCGCGCATTCGCCAGATGGACCGGTGCGCCGTGCGCGCGGGCACACGCCAGAAAGCTCGGCCAAAGGTCCGAGTCCACGAGGATGACCTCACGCGGCTGCAGCAGGCGCCATACCTGCGCAACGATGGGATAAAGGTCGACCGGGCTATAGATGACCTGCAACCATTCCGGATGGGACCGTTGCCGACCGAGCGCATAGCCCGTAGAGGTCGTGGTGGAGATGACGGCGCGAAAGGTTTCATCCTGCCGCTTAAGTTCCTCCGCCAGGCTCAGTGCCTGGACCATCTCACCGACGCTGACGGCGCGGATCCAGGACCAGCCGCCACTGCCCCTTGCGAATGCACGCCTGAGCTCAGGCGAAAAGTAACCGAAGCGTTGTCCGAAATTTTTCCGGTAGCCGCCGCGCTTCCGCATCCGGCGGAAATAACCGGGGAAGCTGACCAGGAGCACAAGCGGCAGGAGGAGGTTGTACAGGATCAGAAAAAAGCGCCTCATACAGGATTTGCCTGCGGATGCGTAGCGTAGATGATCTCGGTCCCGCTATAACGCTTCTGCCGAAAAATGCGCCAGGGACCGGGGTCGAGCGGCGGCCCGCCGGCGTTGCGCTCGAGAACCAAAAGGCCGTCCGGTTCAAGCAATTCGGGCAGGCGAGCCACCCTGAGAAGCGCTTGCAACAGGTCCGGCGCGTCCGGCGTCTTGACGTAGGGCGGGTCCGCAAAGATCAAATCGTACGGGCCCGACGCCTGGGCGAGGAATTTGAAGGCGTCGCGTTGGTGAACCCCGGCCGCCAGCTTGGTACGCGCCAGATTGCTGTGGATGGCGTTGATCGCTTGCCGGTGAGAGTCCACGATGTCGGCATTCCGCGCACCCCGGCTTAACGCCTCAATGGCGAGAGCGCCGCTGCCGGCAAACAGGTCAAGCACGACCGCACCGATTACGCGGTCGCCCAGCGACGAGAAAACGGCCTCGCGCACCCGATCCATCGTCGGCCGGAAATCATGGGAAGGCGATTGGAGGCGGATCCCGCCTGCGCTGCCAGCAATTACTCTCATCGGCACGGGTGCCCCACTATGGGCTCGGGAGTTCGGGGTTCGGTCACACGGCGGGCACAGCGGGTTGGGCGGGCACAACGTAAGAGTTCACACGGCGAACACGGCGAGCCACGGCGACCACGGCGGGAAGAGGGGAGAGTTCGGAGTTCGGGGTTCGGAGTTCGGGGTTCGGAGCGGCAGAGAATGCCACCAATGACACCGGGTGTCGAGTGCCGGGTAAGAGAGACGCTATATCCGTCGTGTGCCCCCCAATGTGTGTCAATCTGTGTAATCTGTGGATGTTTCCTCTTTCTGCGTTCTTCTGCGTGTTCTGCGGATGATTCTGTCTTCCCGCCGTGTTCCGTCGAAAGATTGGATCCAGTTATAGGACGTCTCCGAACTCCGAACCATTTACTTGGCGGTGATGCTGGTGATCGTGCGCTTGGATACCTGCAAGCCGCGGGTTCGCGCCCCCCGGACCGGGATGGCCGCCAGATCGAAGCTCTGGTCGCCGGCTTTTGCGCCCTGGGTTTGGCGAAACTTCAGCCTTACCTCTTTTACCGGGTCGTCGACCAGCCATTTGATCCTGGCCCCATCCTGGGTGCAGGAATAGTCACGATTCATGATCGCACCGCCGATGTTGAAGCGTTTCAGAAAAGCCGCCTTGGGCGTGGTGTAAACCATGGTGAAGACCCGGTCCCGGTCGTAGATGCCGAAATAGAGCACATCCTTGTCGACGAACATCTTTTCCGGGGGCGGCAGCACCTGGTAACGCCCGCTCTCCCAGACGATGAGGAGCCGGTCCAGCGGTGAACAACGAAACGAGGCTTCACCTTTGACGCCGGATCCCAGGAAACCCTTTTCACGGTCGTAGACGACGGCGAGTTCATTGGCGGTGAGTTCGCGGACGTCAATCTCCTCGGCGGTCGTGAGCTGCGTGCGGCGTTTGCACGCCTTCTGGTACTTGTTGATCAATCCTTGGAGGTAGGCGATTGCGTAAGCGGTCAGCCCGCCCAGGTTTTTGGCTACCTCCTTGAGCTCCTGCACGATCCGCGCTTTGTCTTCTTCATTCTTGACGAGATCGAACTTCGAAATGCGCTTGATCTGCAGGGCGAGCAGCATCTCCACGTCTTCCATCGTGAGGTCGCGCGTGAGCTGGGGCCGGTACGGCCTCAGACCGCGCAGCACCGCCTGTTGGACCGCCTCATAGGTTTCGCATTCCTCGATGCGTTTATAGATCCGGTGCTCGATGAACAGCTGGATCAACGTCTTGCGGTGCAGCTCATCCTGGAGTTCACCCTGCTTGATCTCAAGCTCCCGCTTGAGGAGGGAAACCAGTTGGTCCGTATTGAACCGGATGACCTGGTCGACGTCCATCTGCACAGGGCGTTCCCCCTGGATCACGATCAGGTTGGCGTGCAGCGTGATCTCACAATCCGAAAAGTGGTAGAGCGCCGCGATCGCCTTTTCCGGGTCCTCGCCCGGCGCCAGGGTAATGACGATCTCAACCTCCGCCGCCGTAAAGTCATTGATCGACCGGATACGCACCCGGCGCTTGCGGGCGGCATCCTCGATGGAACTGATGATCGACTCCGTCGTGGTGCTGAACGGTAACTCGCGGATGACCAGTTTGTGCGGTTCGCGCTGCTCAATCCTGGCGCGCAGTTTGACCTTGCCGTTTCCCTTATCGTACTCGCTGGCGTCCATCAGGCCGCCCTGCGGAAAGTCGGGCACCAGCCTGAAACGCTTGTTTTCAAGTATCGCAATCTGCGCCTTCAGGAGCTCAATGAAGTTATGCGGCAGGATGCGGGTTGACAGGCCAACGGCGATCCCTTCGGCACCGAGCATGAGCAGCAGCGGCAGCTTGCTTGGCAGCACCACCGGTTCCTGGTTACGGCTGTCGTAACTCGGGATGTAAGTGGTGAGTTTGGGATTGAAGATTTCGTTGCGCGCCAGATCGGTGAGGCGGCATTCGATATAACGTGAAGCGGCCGGCGGATCACCGGTCAGCACGTTGCCGAAGTTACCCTGACCCTCGATGAGGTACGTCTTGTTCGTCAGGTTGACCAACGCATCTTCGATGGAAGCGTCGCCGTGCGGGTGGTACTGCATGCAGTGCCCGACGATGTTAGCAACCTTGTTGAACCGCCCGTCATCCTTTTCGTACAACGCGTGCAGGATCCGGCGCTGGACAGGCTTCAACCCGTCCTCCAGCTGCGGAATGGCCCGGTCCCGGATGACGTAGGAAGCGTACTGGAGGAAGTTGTCGTTGATCAGATCCCGAAGCGGATCTTCCGGAAGATGGAGAAGAGCAGGCATCAGAAAACAGTAAGCTTATTGATAGTCAATCAACGCCGTCAGCCGGCCAGCAATTCGGAATCGAGCACCAGGTGTTCCATGATGTACTCGCGCCGTTGCGGCGTGTTTTTGCCCATGTAGAACTGCAAAAGCGGCTGGATCGCGTGCGCGTCCTCCACCGTCACCGGCGTTAACCGCATTTTCGAGTTGATGAAATGTTTGAATTCCGAAGGCGAAATTTCGCCCAGACCCTTGAACCGGGTCACCTCGGGATTCCGAATCTGTTGCCGGGCTTTGTCCCTTTCGGCTTCCGAGTAGCAGTAGTGCGTGACCTTCTTGTCCCGGACGCGGAACAGCGGGGTCTCCAGGATGTACACGAACTTCTGCGTAATCAGGTCCGGAAAGAAACGCAGAAAACACGTGATCAACAGGTTGCGGATATGCAACCCGTCAACGTCGGCGTCGGTGGCGAGGATCACCCTGCCGTATCGCAAACCCCTGATGTTCTCCTCCACGTTGAGCGTGCGGGTCAGGTTGAACATTTCATCGTTTTTGTAGACGACGGTCCGGTTCAGATCCCAGACGTTGAGCGGTTTGCCTTTCAAGGTGAAAACCGCCTGCGTGTTCGGGTCCCGGCAACTGGTGATCGAACCGGCGGCCGATTGGCCTTCCGTGATGAAGATCATCGATTCGTGCCCGAGCTTCTTTTCCAGGTTCAGGTGCACCCGGCAGTCCTTGAGCTGAGGTATACGCAGGGAAATGGCGGCCGTGCGTTCACGGGCAAGTTTGCGCACATCCTGAAGTTCTTTCCTCAGACGCTGCGTCTCCTGCACCTTGTTGACGAGGCGCTCAGCCAATTCTCCGTTCCGGTGCAGCAAACCGGTGACTACCTCCCGGACCTTGTTGACCAGTTCGGTGCGAATCTCGGTGTTTCCCAGCTTGTTCTTGGTTTGCGACTCGAAGACCGGATCCTTCAGCCGGATCGCGATCGCCCCGACCAAACCTTCGCGCACGTCGTCACCCTCGAACTTGGCCTTGGCAAAGTCATTGACCGCTTTCAGCATGCCTTCACGGAACGCGCTCAGGTGGGTTCCCCCGTCCGAGGTGTACTGTCCATTGACGAACGAATAATGGTCCTCCGACAGGCGGTGGGTGTGGGTGAACGCCAGTTCAAGCATCTTTTCCCGATGATGAACCACGGGGTAGATCAGATCGTCGCCGACTTCCTCTTCGAGCAGGTCTTTCAGCCCGTTAGCCGACGCATAGACGGTGCCGTTATAGTTGATTTTCAGGCTGGCGTTCAGGAAGGTGTAAAGGCGTAAACGCCGGATCAGGTGCTCCTCCCGAAACCGGAATTCCTTAAAAATCGTCCGGTCCGGCTCAAAAATGATTTCCGTGCCATCCGGAGCATCCTGTTTACCCTTTTTCTGCGACTTGAGTTCGCCCCGCTGAAATTCGGCCCGCAGGAACTCGCCGTCCCGCCGGCTGATGACGGTGAAGTGGGCTGAAAGGGCGTTGACCGCTTTGGTGCCGACGCCGTTCAGGCCGACGCTGAACTGGAAGACCTCGTCATTGTACTTGGCGCCGGTGTTGATGCGCGACACGCATTCGATGACCTTGCCCAACGGGATGCCGCGCCCGAAATCACGTACCCGAACGGCATCATCCTTCAGTTCCACGTCGATCTGCTTGCCGTACCCCATGATGAACTCATCGATGGAATTATCGATGACCTCCTTCACCAGCACATAAATGCCGTCGTCGGCGTGGCTGCCGTCGCCCAAACGGCCAATGTACATGCCGGTTCGCATCCGGATGTGCTCAAGCGAGGATAGCGTCTTGATCTTACTTTCGTCGTAATCGTGTTTGGCCAGGGGCATACGAAAATAGTGAGAGTGCCACGAGTTGAAGGGTTTGCAAAGGCAACGCCGCACTCCGGGCGGCCCGGCCGCCCGGTCCCCCGTCCCGCGGGGAGCGAAACCACGGGCCGGACCGGACGCACTCAGATCCGGACACGGTCCGAAGGAACACACTGCACCAAACCGGCCCGAGGATGCCTAAGAGCCCGGGGGAACTCGAGCGGAATTTTTCCCGGAGCATCCCGCAGATCCCTAGATCAGGAATTGGGCTCCATCCTGGCCGGCGGGCGCCACGTCGAACCAATCCGTCAGGTTACCATGTTCATCCCGCAGTTCAGTCCTGCCGCCGGTAAGCCGGAGGCAATGTTCAGCGTAACTCCTGGCATCGTCCAAGCTCAAAAACCATAAATCGGACCCTTGCCCGGCAAGGACGACGCCGGGCCGGTCGCCTGCGGGTAAAATACAAAGTGTTCGCATCGTGTTCAAGTGAACATATAACGTTGAACACGGCAACCCTTACCTCTTCACGCCGGCTGCGGTTACGGGATCATCGTCCCGTGGTTTCAGGCCGGCACCGCCGACGGCGCGCCGCCGGGACTCGGCAGGATCGTCGGGAGCACCCGGCCAAGCTCGGCGATCATTTCAGGGGAATGGGCGGCGGAGACCGTCACCCTGAGCCGTGCCGTTCCCCTTGCAACGGTCGGATACCGGATCGCCGGGATCCAGATCCCCGCGTGTCGCAGGGCGGATGAAGCCGCTAGCGCATCTTTTTCGCTTCCGAGTTTTACCGGCACGATGGCGCTGGCCGGTTCCGGGGGCGCCCAGTTTTCGAGGGCAGCGCAAAGCTGATTGACATTAGCCCAAAGGCGCCGGCGGAGCCGCGCACCCTCCGCGGCTTCGACGAGCCGGATGGCCGCCAAAGCGGCGGCTGCCAGCGCGGGTGGGGGGGCCGTGGAATAGATGAATGATCGGGCGCGGTTGACGAGGTAATCGATGAGGGTGGCGCTGCCGGCGAGGTATCCGCCGCTCACTCCCAGCGCTTTGCTGAGCGTTCCCATCTGGAGTTCGACCCGGTCCTGTAAACCGAGCAGGGAAATAAGGCCCTCCCCTGCACTGCCGATCAACCCGACCGCGTGCGCCTCATCGACCAGCAGCCAAGCGCCGTAGCGATCCTTCAGATCGACCAAGGCTTTCAGGTCGGCTCGATCGCCGTCCATGCTGAAGACCGACTCGGTCACGATGAGAACCCTCCGGCCGTCCCCGGCGTTTGCGTTGGACTTCAACAAAGCCTCGAGTCTGCCCAGGTTCTGATGGGGAAAAACGCGCATCCCAGCGCCGGACAGGCGTGCCCCGTCAAGGAGACAGGCATGAGCCAGTTTGTCGAGAATCACCAGGTCGCGCGGCCCGGCCAGGGCCGGAATCGTGCCGAGGGCGGCGGCATAACCGCTGGAAAAAGCCAACGCGCGCGGCACACGTTTCCACCCTGCGATTTTGGCCTCCAGTTCGGCATGCAGGCGGTGGGATCCGGTCACCAGGCGGGAAGCCCCGGACCCGACCCCAAACCGGTCGATGGCGGCCTTGGCGGCTTCCCGTAGCTCGGGATGCTGCGCCAGTCCCAGGTAATCATTGGACGCAAAGTTCAGGTAAGCTTTGCCGTCCAGCACCAGGCGGGTCGGACCCGCCTCGTCGGCGGCGCTGAGATGCCGGCGAAGTCCTTGCTCGTCCAGCAGCGCCAGGGCCGCCTCCATGTCGAGTTCGGGGTTCGGAGTTCGGGGTTCGGTCATACGGTGGGCACAACGTAAGAGTTCACACGGTCACACGGCGGCCGCAGCGAGGAGGGCGGGCACAACGTAAGAGTTCACACGGCGAACACGGCGGACCACGGCGAGGAGATTAAATCATCCGCAGAACACGCAGAAGGACGCAGAAAAGAGAAGACATCCACAGATTACACAGATTGACGCAGATCAAGAGGACCCGGCGGCAACTCTAAGGCTGACACTCGCACCCACCCCCCAGGATGCCGCTCCGAACTCCGAACCCCGAACTCCGAACCCCGAACTCTTTCCCCTTCCCCCTTCTTCCCGCCGTGGTCGCCGTGGTCCGCCGTGTTCGCCGTGTGAACTCTTCCGTTGTGCCCGCCAAACCCGCTGCGCCCGCCGTGTGACCCGACACCCGACACTGGACACTCGACACCCGTTTACCCGCTATTTTTTTTCTGCGTTCTCTGCGTGTTCTGCGGATATTTCCTGGCTTTGCCGCAAGGCGCGGTCCACCTCAGCGTCGGGCGCCGCGCCCAAGGTGAGGGCGCGCAGGTAATGCCGCCGGGCCAGTTCAACGGCCGGGGGTTTAAGCTCGAGGTAAAGGACGGCCAGATTGAAATGCGCCTCGGCAGAGTTTTCGTCGAGTTCCACGGCCTTGCGCAATTCGTCGCCGGCGGCGTCGATCCAGCCTTTTTTGCGAACCACCACCCCGAGGTAGAGGTGATTCCGGGCGTTGTTGGGGTCCAGATAAATGGCCTGACTAATGGCGGCGAGGGCGCCGTCGAGGTCGGATTTTTGGTAGCAGATGATGCCCAGGGTGAGCCAGGCGGGAGCGGCCGTGGGATCCAGCCGGACAGCCTTTCGCAGGTGCTCGGCCGCATCGTCGAACTGGCTCAGGCGAAACTCGACTGAGCCCAGATTAACCCATCCGACCGGATGATTCGGCACCAGCTGCGTCAGTTTCAGAAATTCGGCCTTGGCATCCTCCAGCAGGTTGGCGTGAAAATCGGCGAGCCCCCTTTCGATGGCCAGCCGGGCCTCAGCGCGCAACGCCGGAGTCGGGCTGGGGGAGGGACTTTGGGCGACGGCCATGGTGGCGGCGACCATCAAACCCAGGGTGAGCATTCCCGGCTGTCGGCCAGGGCCGCCGGATGGCCCTTTACGCCGGGCCGGCGCAGGTCGGAATGGCATCGTGAACGGGGTCGGTCTGCGGTTGGGGTTAACTTTTTCCAAGCTCACGAGCGCGGTCGGCGGCGGCACGCACGGCCGCCATGATGGTGTAGCGCAAACCGCGCATCTCCAGGGTTTCGATCGCTGCCATGGTGGTCCCGCCGGGGCTTGCCACCATCTCGCGCAACAGCGCCGGATGCTGGCGGGTGTCCCGGACCATCTGCGCCGAGCCGAGCACCGTCTGAATGGCCAGCTGCAGTGCGATGTCTCTCGGGAGCCCCATCATGACCCCTCCGTCCGCCAACGCTTCGATGAAGGTGAATACGTATGCCGGTCCGCTGCCGCTGAGGCCGGTCACGGCATCGATGGCGGATTCCTTTACCCGGTACGCAAGGCCGACGGACGAGAAGATGTGCTCAGCCGTCTCGGCGTCCTTCGCCGTCGCGTGATCACCCAGGGCATAGGCCGTTGCGCCCTGACGGATCAGCGAGGGGGTGTTCGGCATCGCGCGAATCACCCGGGTCCGATGTCCCGCCGCCGTCTGCAGGCTTTCGAGGCTGATCCCGGCCGCGACGGAAATCAGCAGTTTACCGTCCAGGTGTTGTCTTACCTCGCGCAGCAGCTGCAAACAATCTGCGGGTTTCGTTCCCACGATGATCGTGTCTGATTGTTGCACCAGTTGCCGCGGGCTCGACGCGAGCCGGATCCCGAGTTTATCCGCGCGGCCGACCAGATCTTCCGGATGTCGATTGATGACCAGCACCTCATTTGCGGCGCAGCAGTTCGCCTCGAGCATTCCCTCAACGAGCGCAGATGCTAATTTGCCGAAGCCTAAAAATCCGAACATCATGCCGATCTGAACGGATCAAGTATCCTCAGGTACGCCGGAAGGCAAGCGGCGGAACGTAAGTGGGTGTAAAGTCATGCGCCAGGACGCCGAATTCTCCTTTTATTCACGGAGGTGGTATATTAAGGCTCTAGACGGTACAGATAATTTTAAAGTTGAATCCTCGTTCCTTGGGGACGCGGTAGATGTTGGGGGCTTGGGCAGCCGGATGGGTGGATCGGCCGGCCGGGTTGGTCTGCAGGGTTGGCAGCCACGGATGAGACTGCGACCAGAACGGAACTAGTCTGTATGCATCAACAAATTGCCATGCCGCCGCAGTTCCGGAGAAGGGGGCGTCGCCGGGTGCACTGGTTCCTGGCCGGTGTGATTACCGTCGCGATCGCCCTGGCGGCGGGCATTGCCTGGCGGCAACAGGAGAAACCGGTGCTGGTCACGACCGAGACGGCGGCAATTCGTGACATCACCCAACGGGTGACAGCCACCGGCAGAATCCGTCCTGAAGTCGAAGTCAAGATTTCGCCGGAGGTGGCCGGCGAGATCATCGAACTGCCGGAAAGGGTCGGCCAGGCGGTAAAGCGGGGCGATTTGCTTGTGAAGATCAAGCCGGACAATTACCTCGCGCGGGTGAAGCAGGCTGAGGCGGCGCTGAGCGCCGCCGACGCCGACAGCCTGCAGCGCAAGGTGCAAATGCTGAACGACCAGCTCGACGAGCGGCGGGCGCAATCATTGTTCGAGAAAAAGTTGATCTCCGACTCCGAATTCAAGGCTGCGCAAACCAAAAGCCAGGTTTCGGCGGCTTCCTACCAGGCGTCCCTCCACAACATCGACGTCTCACGCAGTTCTCTGGATCAGGCGAGAGATCTCCTGAGCAAGACCGTGATCTACGCCCCGATGGACGGCACGATCACCGTCCTGAGCAGCGAAGTCGGTGAGCGGGTGGTCGCGACCGGCGATTTCGCGGGGACCGAGGTGATGCGCGTGGCAAACCTGCACGCGATGGAAGCTCGGGTGGAGGTTAACGAGAATGATATTGTAAACGTGGATCTGGGGGATCCGGTGCGGGTCCAGGTCGATGCTTACCCGGACCGGGTCTTTTCGGGCACGGTCAGGCAGATCGCCAACACGGCGACGGTAAAGAACGAGAACACGCAGCAGGAAGTGACCAATTTTGAAGTCCGAATCGTGGTCCCAAACCCGGAAGTGGAGCTGCGCCCGGGGATGAGTTGCAGCGTCGAGATCGAAACGCAAACGGTTCATCACGTGGTCTCCGTGCCGATCCAGGCGGTCACGGTTCGGACTGAAGAAGGGGGCAAGACTGCGGACGAGTTAAAAGATGATCGCGAGCGGGACGAGAGAGGCGTTTCCTATGCTGATGCGGAGAAGGAAGACCGCAAGAAGCTGCGGCGGGTGGTTTTTGTTAAGGAGGACGGCCTGGCCAGGCAGATCGGTGTCCGGACCGGGATCGCCGACGACAATTACGTCCAGATCGTGTCCGGGATTCGCGCCGGCGATGAGGTGATCACCGGATCGTATACGGCGGTCAGCAAAGATCTGAAGGACGGCAAGAGGGTAGAAATTGAGCGACCGAAAGATGGGAAATGAGATCGCGGCAGGGCCCTGCGCGGTCCGGTCCGCGGGCGACGTGGTGATCCGGATTGAAGGGATCACGAAGCGATACGTGATGGGGACGACGACGGTTCACGCCCTGAAGGGAATCGACCTGTTGATCCGGCCGAACGAATACCTGGCCGTGATGGGGCCGTCCGGCAGCGGCAAATCGACCTTGATGAACATGCTGGGCTGTCTCGATACGCCGACCAGCGGGCGTTACGAGTTTAACGGCAAAGACGTGGCCAACATGGAGGACGACGAGCTTGCCGCGATTCGCAACCGGGAAATCGGGTTCGTGTTCCAGACGTTCAATCTCCTTCCGCGCTCCACCAGCCTGCAGAATGTGGAGTTGCCCTTGGTGTACGCCGGCGTGCCGGCCGTCGAGCGACGCCGGCGGGCGGCTGAGGCGCTCGTCAGCGTCGGATTGATGGATCGCCTCGACCATAAGCCGAACGAACTGTCGGGTGGCCAGCGCCAGCGGGTGGCGATCGCCCGTGCCCTGGTGAATCGGCCTTCGATCATCCTGGCCGACGAGCCCACGGGCAACCTCGACTCACACACGGGCCGGGAAATCATGACGCTGTTTGAGAACCTGCACGAAATGGGCAACACCATCATCGTGGTCACCCACGAAGAGGCGGTCGCGCGGTATGCCCGGCGCGTGGTGCGCCTCCGGGACGGAAAAATCGAGAGCGACCGGCGTGTGCACGACCACAGGCCGTGACCGATGATCGTGACCTACGGCCGATGACGGCTGATGTCTCATCCCCGGGTTCCGCAGGCCATGCGACGACTCCTTTATGAATGGGCGGAAAGCGGCCGGATGGCTGCCCAGCAGGTCGCGGTGAATCGAACCCGTTCCTGTCTCACGATTCTGGGGGTGGTTATCGGGATCGTCGCCGTCATCCTGATGGGGACCGCCGTCAGCGGCATCGACACCGGCTTTGACCGGAGCATGTCGTTGCTGGGCGATGATGTGCTCTACGTCGAACAGTGGCCCTGGACGCCCGGAGAGGATTTCTGGCTTTACCGGAACCGGCCGGACATCAGGTTGGCCGACGCCAACCGGCTCAACGAGATTATCGCAGCCACTCCCAATTCCCACCTGCGGCTGGCGGTCCCCGCGCCGGCCACCATGCAGACTGTCACGCACGGCACGCGGCAATTAAGCAACGTCTACACGATGGGTACGACCAGCGATTACGCTTTGGTCGGGATCACGGATTGCCGGAGCGGCCGTTTCCTGAATGAGCCCGAGAGTCGCGGCGGGCGGAACGTGTGCGTGATCGGACTCGACGTCGCCGAGAACCTTTTCGGAGCGGAAGAGCCGCTTGGAAAAACGCTCAAAATTGGCAACCAGAGCTATCAGGTGATCGGCGTTTTCGAACGCCAGGGGTCTTTTCTGGGCTTGTTCAGCTTCGACTCGCAGGTGGTCATCCCGCTCGCCTCCTACGCCAAGTATTTCAAAACCGGCAGCGAAAGCGCCTCCATTCGGGTCAAGGTCAACGACCGCGGGCAGATGGACGAAGCACGGGAGGAATTGCGGGGCGCTTTTCGCCGGGTTCGGGGGCTGTTGCCGGAACAGGCCGACAATTTCTCCATCAACGAGCAGCAGGCCTTCCGCTCGACGCTGGGGCCGGTGAAAGCCGGCCTCGCGATTGCGGGCCTGTTCATCACCGGGTTGGCCTTGTTCGTCGGCGCGATCGGTATCATGAACATCACCTTCGTCAGCGTTCGGGAACGCACCCGGGAGATCGGTACGCGCAAGGCTCTGGGTGCTCGAAGGCGTACCATCCTCATGCAATTCCTGATTGAGGCGGTCACCATCTGCCTGCTTGGAGGCGTCATCGGGTGGATCCTGGCGTTCGGTCTCTTTAGCCTGGTCGCGTTCTCATTTCCCGGTTTTCCCATCCGGTTTTCCCCGGGCCTGCTGGTCGTGGCGTTGGTCGCCTCCGTGTTGACCGGCATCTTTTCAGGGTTTGTACCGGCCTGGCAGGCGTCACGGCTGAGCCCCGTGGAGGCCTTGCGCTATGAGTGACCACTGAAAAAATGCCACAAGCTCGGTGACGGGTAACTGGTAATGCGTAACGGGTAGCGGCTTCGATCACATGGCACCACGTGTGAAACACGACGACAAGACTAACACGGAACTTGATACCCGGTACCCGGCCTTCGGAGGTCACACGCTGAACCGCACCCGCTACGCGTTACGCGTCACCAGTTACCCGTCACGGAGTTTGTGGCATTTCCCAACATGCTCCTGATTGAAATTGTCGTCATGGCGTGGCGGTCACTGGGTGCCAACAAGCTCCGTTCAGCGTTGACCGTTTCCGGGATCATGATCGGGATCTTCTCGGTGATCAGCGTGATGACCACCATCTCCGCGTTGCAGGCGTCCATCGAAACCGGCCTGACCTATCTGGGGTCGAATATTTTTCAGCTTTCCAAATACCCGTTGAATTTCAGCGTCATGGGCAACAGCCGGTTCAAGAATCGGCGCAACATCAGCTACTCCGATTACCTGGAGTTCGCCCGTTTGATGGGAGGCGAAGCCGGCTTGATCTGCCCCAAGGTCTGGGAAAACAGCCAGCAGGCAGTCTTCGGAAACCGCAAGACGAATCCCAACCTCGATTTGTGCGGCACAAACGAGGGCTTCACGACCGCAAACGATTTTCAGCTCGAGGACGGCCGTAATCTGTCGAAGGAGGACGTGGAGTTTGACCGGCCCGTATGCATCGTGGGCCAGCAGATTTTCCAGAGGCTCTTTCCACAGGGTGGCGCCGTGGGACAAACCATCAGAATTGATGGGCGCAAGTATGAAGTCGTCGGCGTGCTTGCAGCCAGGGGAGGTGCTTTTGGCGGCAATGACGACAATACCGTGGCGATCCCGATCACCCGTTTTTTTCAGGATTTCGGGTCCAAGAACCGGACCATCTATCTCGCGGTAGAGGCCCGGAACCAGCTGGTCTACGAGCGAACCAAGGGGCTGGCGATCGGCGCGTTGCGGCGAACACGGGGTCTCCGGCCGGAAGACCCGAACGACTTCGAAATCTATTCCAATGATTCCCTCGCCGTAGCGTTTCGCAGCATTGCCGGAATCGTCCGGATCGGCGCGTTCGTGATCAGCACGGTGGCCCTGGTCGCGGCGGGGGTCGGCATCATGAACATCATGCTCGTGAGCGTGACCGAGCGCACCCGGGAAATCGGGGTCCGGAAGGCACTGGGCGCGCGGCAGCGCGACATTCGCCGTCAGTTCTTGCTGGAAGCGCTTTTTCTATCTTTGTTCGGGGCCGTCAGCGGGATCATTTTGGGCGTCGTGGCGGGCAACATTTTGGCGGCATGGCTCCAGGCGGCGATGGTATTTCCCTGGGGTTGGTCCCTGGCGGGCGTGCTGGTCTGCTCGGCAATCGGGATCGGCTTCGGGTTTTATCCGGCGCAGAAGGCGGCGTCACTCAATCCCATCGAGGCGCTTCGGTACGAGTGACGAAATGCCTCCATTGGGTTGAGGTTAATATTTGCAGGCGGATTCGTTGGGTTCTCACGTTCCATAGTATTTGATAGAATTTATCTAAACCATTTATAACCATAAGTCGGCATCGGCCGGCGGTGAGATCACGATTGGAATCGAGTCCGGCGGTTGGCAGCATCCGCCGGATGAAGCACGCCTTCGGTACGGGTCAGATTTATTCAGCAAAGATAAGGAGGTTTTTGCGTTTGCTGGGTTGTGCGCTGCTTGTGTTGGCCGCCGATTCCGGGTGGGGTGCCATCGCGATCGACGCGACCATCTCGCGCGACCAGTCGACCGCTTCCATCACGACTCCCGCGTTCTCTACGACGTCGTCCAACGAGTTGCTCCTGGCCTTTGTGTCGACCGATTACCTCTCGGGGGCCAACACGACCGTCACGGGCGTGTCGGGCGGCGGGCTGACGTGGGCGCTGGTGCGCCGCACCAACGTCCAGAGCGGCAGCTCAGAGATCTGGCGCGCCTTTGCGCCCGCGCCGCTGAGCAACGCCACCGTCACGGCGGCGCTATCTCAGAGCGTGTCGGCATCGCTCACCGTCATGAGCTTTACGGGCGTGGACGCCACGGGCACCTACGGTTCGGGGGCGATCGGGGCTACCGGGAGCGGCAACTCCAGCCGGGGCGCCCCGACGGCCGGCCTGGTGACGACCCGCAACGGTTCGTGGGTCGTGGGGGTGGGCAAC
>JAFBAP010000067.1 GCA_019247695.1 Verrucomicrobiota bacterium
CGCCGTGGTCCGCCGTGTTCGCCGTGTGAACTCTTACGTTGTGCCCGCCAAACCCGCTGTGCCCGCCGTGTGACCGTGTGAACTCTTACGTTGTGCCCGCCGTGTGACCCGACACCCGGCTACCTAAACACGATCGGGATGATGAGAATCGCCACGATGTTGGCCACTTTGATCATCGGATTGATGGCCGGACCGGCGGTATCCTTGTACGGGTCACCGACGGTATCGCCGGTCACAGCTGCCTGATGGGCGGGCGACCCTTTACCGCCGTGATGGCCTTCCTCGATGTATTTCTTGGCGTTATCCCACGCGCCTCCCCCTGAGGTCATGGCGATGGCGACAAAGAGGCCGGTAACGATGGTGCCGACGAGCAAACCACCCAGCACGACGTAGCCGAACATCGCCGCCACGATCACAAAGAGAACCGGCAACAGGGCCGGGATCGTCATTTCGCGCAGGGCGGCACGGGTAACGATGTCGACGCAGGCGCCGTACTCCGGGGTATCTTTACCTTCGAGGATACCCGGTTTGGCCTGCAACTGGCGCCGGACCTCCTTGACGACTGAACCGGCTGCTTTACCGACCGCATCCATGCTGAAGGCGGTAAAAATGAAAGGCAACAATCCGCCGATAAACAGGCCGATCACAATTTCAGGGCGTTCCAGGGAAAACGAAAACGAAGAAAGGTCGGCTCTGCCCATATGGGCAAAGTGCGCGCGCAATTCCGCCACATAGGAACCGAACAGCACTAGGGCGGCCAACCCGGCGGAGGCAATCGCGTAGCCTTTGGTGACGGCCTTCATCGTATTGCCGACGGCATCCAGCGCGTCAGTCACGTTGCGGGTGGACTTCGGCAGTTCGCTCATGACCGCCACCCCGCCGGCGTTGTCCGTGATCGGTCCGAAGGCGTCCAGCGAGATGATGATTCCGGCCATCGAGAGCATGCTGGTGACCGCGATCGCGATCCCGTACAACCCAGCGGCAGAATAACTGACCATGATCGCTCCTGCGATGAAGATGACCGGCAGTGCGGTCGCATGCTGGCCGACGGCCAGTCCCGCAATGATGTTGGTGGCGTGACCGGTCTCTGACGCCTGGGCGATCTTGCGTACCGGCCGGAACGCGGTGGAGGTATAATAGTTGGTGATGACGACGATCACGCCGGTCATGCAGAGACCGACCAGCGCCGCCAGGTAAAGCTGGCCCGGGCCGTGCGTGACGTCACCGATCGTAAAGGAATGGGGGAAAAGCAGCATCGTGGCCGGCCAGTACAGGATGGCCGAGACCAGGGCACTCGAACCGACCGCTTCGACCAGCACGCGCGTCGGGTCGCCTTTACGCCAGTTGACGTAAAGTATCCCGACAATCGCGCCGATCACCGAAATGCCGCCCAACAAAAAGGGATAAACGATCGCTTCCGGCGAATTGCCCATCATCAGAAAGCCGACCAGAATGGTACCGATAATTGAGATGGCGTACGTCTCGAAAACGTCGGCAGCCATCCCGGCGCAATCCCCGACGTTATCGCCTACGTTATCGGCGATCGTGGCCGGGTTGCGCGGATCATCCTCATCCAGGTTGCTCTCGATTTTGCCGACCAGGTCCGCGCCCACGTCCGCCGCCTTGGTGTAAATGCCGCCCCCGAGCCGCGCAAAAACGCTGATCAGGCTCGCCCCTAAAGCCAGCCCGACCAGGCTGCCCACCGCGCGCGCGGTACCGAACAGTCCTGCCCCGATCAGGTAAAAAATGCCGACCGAAAGCAGCCCGAGGCCGACCACCAGCAGGCCGGTCACCGCCCCGCCATTGAAAGCGACCCGCATCGCCCCTTCGCGCGAGTCAGTCGCGGCTTGCGCCGTCCGGCAATTAGAGAGCACGGCGATGCGCATGCCGATGTAACCCGCGGCCATTGAGCAGACCGCGCCCAGGATGAAGCCGACCGCCGTAAACAGGTCCCTGGCAAAGACCAGGATGACGGCAATCACCAGGGCGATCGCCGAGACGGTGCGGATCTGCCGGTTCAGATAGGCCTTTGCCCCCTCCTCGATGGCGGCGGCGATTTGTCTCATCCGCGCATTACCGGGCGAGGCTGCAATGATCTTCCGGATCAAAAATCCGGCTCCGCCCAGGCCGACAACAGCACAAAGCAAAGCGAACCAGATGCCTGATTGCAGGAGGAAAGCGGTGGCCAAGGAGGGAAAAATCATAGTTTGCGTAATGAAAGGTACAACTAGTGGCGAAGGGTTGGCGCTTTTGCAACACTTACGCTCGTGCAAGTTGTACAAGTTTCACCTAAAGCGGGTTTCAGGTGACGCCCGCCAGCCCGTCCTGGGCAGAGTGCGACACCGTATCTTGACTGATAGACCGGCAGACCTGCCGGTTTCACGGCAGACTTGCCGGTTTTATTTCACCACCCACTGCAGAATTGCTTTTTGCGCGTGGAGGCGGTTCTCAGCCTGGTCGAAGATCGTCCGGGCGTGCCGCTCAAGAATCGCTTCCGTGATTTCCTTGCCCCGGTACGCCGGCAGGCAATGCAACACCAGGGCGCCCGGGCGCGCCTGCGCGAGCAAGTCGTCGTTAAGCTGATAGGGCGCCAATTCGCGAAGCCGCTCAGCGCCTTCCGCCTCACGTCCCATGCTTACCCAGACATCGGTATAGAGAACGTCTGCTCCGGCGGCAGCAGCGGCCGGATCCTCGTTGAAGCTGATATTCGAGTTGGCCAGCCGGTTCTTGAACTCAGGCGAAGGCTGGTAGCCGCTGGGGGCGGCGACCCGCAGCGCGAAGCCGAGGCGTTCCGCCGCCCACATCCATGATCGCGCCACGTTGCAATCGCCATCGCCCAGGAAACAGACGGTCATGTCCTCGACCGTTTTGCGCCGTTCCCGGATGGTGAACAGGTCCGCCACAATCTGGCAGGGATGCTCCTCGTCCGTAAGGGCGTTGATCGTCGGCAGCCCGCTGAATTCGGCAAACGTTTCCAGGTCAGCTTGTGCAAACGTGCGAATGATCGCCCCGTGCGCCATCCGGCCGAGCACGCGGGCGGTATCGGTGATCGGTTCGCCGCGCCCGAGTTGGATGTCCTGCGGCGCAAGGAACATCGCGCTCGCCCCCAACTCGCGCAAGCCGACCTCGAAGCTCACGCGCGTTCGCGTCGACGGTTTGTTAAATAGCAGCGCCCACGTTTGCCCGCTCAGCAGGCTTTGCGGTTTGGTGGTGCGCGTCGCCTTGAAGGTCTGGCTTGCCTCCAGCAACTCCCGGAGATCGCCTTCACCGAGTTGTTCGATCGATAAGAAGTTCCGCATATGCCGGTTCACTTACCCTTCGCGAAGGGTTCGCCCGAGGATATCCAGCGCCTGATCCATCTCGTCCTGCCGTACGTTCAGGGGCGGCAGCAAACGTATGACCGCCGGCCCGGCCGGAACCGCCAGCAGACCGTTTTCCATCAGCCGGGTCACGACCCGCTGTGCCGCCATCTTGCCGCCCGGCTGGGTTTCCGGCCGTTGAAAACGAGCATCCAGTTCCAGGCCCAGCATCAGACCGAAGCCGCGGACCTCTTTGATTCCGTCGAGCCGGCGGAGCCGCTCCACGGCGTAAGCACCCAGGCGATTCACGTTCCCAAGCAAATCCTCTTCCTCGATGGTCTGGAGCACCGCCAGCGACGCCGCGCAGGCCAGGGGCGTGCCGCCGAACGTGGTGCCGTGGGTTCCAGGCTGCAGCAGGTCGCAGAGCGCGATCTCCGAGCCGCCCCGCCGTTTCAGCGGTTTTGCCCTGAACCAGGTCGCTCCCAGCGGGAAACCGCCGCCGATCCCCTTGGCCCAGCTCACCGCATCCGGATCGACGTCAGGGGCGACCGGTCTCCAGGCCGCCCAGGATCCGACCCGGCCGAGGCCGCACTGAATTTCGTCAAACATCAACAAGAGGTGATGCTCGTCACAAAGGGCCCGCAGGCCCCTCAGGAACTCAGGCGTTGCCACGTGGATTCCACCCTCGCCCTGTACAACCTCGACCAACACCCCCGCCGTTTGCGGGGTGATGGCTTCCCGGACCGCCTCGAGGTCATTGTACGGCACATGCCGAAACCCGGCGAGAAGCGGGCCAAACCCGACTTTAACCTTTTCCTGGCCGGTCGCAGATATACCGGCCATGGTGCGACCGTGAAACGAGCGCTCGAAGGTGATGATTTCATAACGCGGCGTCTCGTCCCCGCCGGGTCCCGCACATTCGTTGCCGAATTTCCGCGCAACTTTGATCAGCGCTTCATTGGCCTCCGCGCCGCTGTTGGAAAAGAAAACCTTGCCGGGAAGGCCGATCAGGTTCACGAGGCGCCGTGCCAGCTCACCCTGAGGCCGGGTGTAGTACAGGTTGGAAGTGTGAATGAGTTGCGCCGCCTGCGTGGTGATGGCCTCGAGGAGCCGCGGATGCTTGTGCCCCAAGGTCGAAACGGCGATGCCCGCCCCGAAATCGAGGTACGATTTTCCGTTTTCATCCCAGACGCGCGGGCCCTCGCCACGTACCAGGACGAGGTCATAGCGCCCGTAGTTCGGCACGACGTACTGCGCGAAAAGCTGTCGGGTATCCTCCATAGCGTGACGGTAGCAGGTAACGGGTAACGGGTAACGGGTAACGAGTAGCGGGTAATAGGCCGTAGGCAACTCAAGAATCAGGCATGCTACCGGCCGGTAATGGCCGGCTAAAGCGCCTTCGCTCCGCCAGACCGCCCGTTACGCGACGATCTCGGTGCCGATTCCCCTGGTTGTAAACATCTCCAGGAGGAGCGCGTGCGGAACCCGGCCATCGATCAGGTGCACTTTTCCGACGCCCTGGCCCAACGCGGCCACGGCCGACTGCACCTTGGGAATCATCCCGCCTTCGATGATTTCATCGGCGATCAGGCGCGCAGCGTTTTCCCGAGTCACCGTCGGGATCAAGGAGTTAGGATCTTTGACGTCACGCATCACGCCAAGGACGTCGCTGACAAAAATCATCTTCGCCGCGCGCAAGGCACCGGCCATGGCTCCGGCGGCCACGTCGGCGTTTACGTTCAAAACCACCCCATCTTCGGTTTCGCCGATCGGCGAGATCACCGGGACGACGCCGCGTTCGATCCCTTCCCGGACCCCGTCCAGACGCAACGAAACGACTTCACCCACAAATCCGACGTCTACCAGTTGCTTGCCGTCAATTTGCGGCGGCAGTTTCCGCGCGACGAAAACGTCGCGGCCCGAAAACCCTTCGGCGCGGCCGCCGAAGGAAGCCATCGTATCAACGATTTTCGGCCGGATCACCCGGTCGAGCACCTCCTCGACGATCTTGATCGCGGTAGCATCGGTCACCCGCAGGCCGGAAACGAACCGGGGCGCCTGGCCTGCCTCGCGCATTTTTTGGGAAATCGCCTTTCCGCCGCCATGGACCAGAACCGGGTTGACGCCGACCGCCTCAAGAAATACCACGTCTCGCAGCAGCCGTTCGACCAGGTGCTCATCCTCCATTGCACTGCCGCCGTACTTGATCACGAACGTTTGACCCCGGAAACGCTGGATGAACGGCAACGCTTCCAGTAAAACCTCGGCCCTTTCAAGCTCGGTTCGATGGTACATAGGACTGGTTCCGCTAGCTACTCGCTAAGGTTAAATTTTACGTAATCCGTGGTTAGATCGGTCGTGAATACCTTGTATTCGGCCGTTCCAAGATGGAGGTCAATGGTCACCGTGAAGTTTTTGTTCCTCAGAATTTCCTTCAGCTTCTCCGGCGGCGTGTCGCTCGCCATCCCGTGTTCGGCGGCTACCACGCCGTTGTAGAAGATGTCTACCATTTCCTCACGGACGTTTATCGCAGCGTAACCAACCGCGTCCATCACCCGCCCCCAGTTGGGATCTTCACCGCACCACGAGCACTTGACCAGCATCGAGTTAGCCACCGCTTCCGCCGCCTTCCGCGCGTCCCGGCAGGTGGCGGCATTCTTGACGTGGACCTCCACAAATTTACTCACCCCCTCGCCGTCTTCGACGATCATGCGGGCCAGCTGACGAGTGACGAAATGCAAGCCATGGGCAAACGCGTCGTAAAGGGCGCTCTGCGGCTGCAGCAGCTCGGCGCCCGACTGCCCGTTGGCGAGGCAGATCGCCGTATCGTTCGTGCTCATGTCGCCATCGACCGTGATCCGGTTGAACGACTGCTCGACGCTCTCCAGGAAAAGCTTCTGCAGATCCCGTTTTGCGATCGCCGCGTCCGTGGTCACAAAGCAGAGCATGGTCGCCATGTCCGGGTTGATCATCCCCGCCCCTTTCGCCACGCCGCCGATCCGCACCGGCTTCCCCGCCAGGCTGAGCTCGATCGCAATCTCCTTTTCAAAGGTGTCGGACGTCATGATCGCCCGCGCCACGGCCCGCCCGTTGTCGGCGTGAAGCTTGCCGGCCAGCTCCGGAACCGCTTTCTCAATTCGCTCGATCGGCAATTCCCGCCCGATCCGGCCGGTCGAACACACCAAGAACTGCTTTTCGTTCCACCCGAGCGCGCCCGCAGCCGCGGCCGTCATCCGCTTTGCGCACCGGATTCCGTCGGCGCCCGTGCAAGCGTTGGCGTTGCCGCTGTTGGCGATGATCCCGCGAAGTTCCGCCGACCGCAGGTGGTCCATCGATACCCGTACCGGGGCCGCCTTGATTTTGTTGGTCGTGAAAGTCGCCGCGCCAACCGCGGGAAAATCAGAGACGATCAGCGCCAGATCGTCGCGGGGCCGGCCGGCTTGGCCGCCTTCCTTGATGCCGCAGCCGATCGCCGCCGCGCGGAAACCCCGAGGGGCGGTAACGGCGCCAGTGATTTCGTGAAAAGGCGAATCCATGAATGCAAAACCCCAACCCATATCGCAGCTCCCCGGCCCGGCCGATTGTTTTCATTCGCCGATTGTTGCTTTCGCGGGCGGAAGCGTTGCCATAACGGCACGCGAGCGGACCGGCCGAACGCCTGTTCAATTTTTATAATTTCAAAATAAACTTCGCATTCCTGTAGACATCGTGCAACCAGTTGCCCGTGAGGTACGCATAGAGGGACGGAAAAACTTAGTTAGCCGCACCGGGGACAGCAACTCGCGCTAAAGGATTCGGAAGAATTTGACGTTATGGTTAATATGGTATTTCTTATTCCATAAACAACGCCCTAATCATGGATTCGGATCTTTCTCGCTCGGCGGCTAATGCCTCCTTCGTCCTGGTCGTTGAAGACCATCCCATGGTTCGAAACCTGGTGGTGCAGCTCTTGAAGGAAGGCGGCCATCAACCCCTCGGCGTTCCGGATGCGGACCAGGCGTTTGCGCTCTGGTCAAAATCTCCAGACGGTTTCAAGCTGATCGTCACCGACATCCTGATGCCGTCCTCACTGGACGGTCTCACGCTCGGACGCCTCATCCAAACGCGCCGGCCCGATCTGCCGGTCCTTTACATCTCCGGGTCCGCAAGTCCCGATGAAACCGTGGCGCTGGTTCAGGGGGAAAACTTTTTCCGAAAGCCGTTCGACGCCGACGAATTTCTCGCCGCCATCGACCGGTTGCTGGCCAGGCGTGCACCGGTCGCGTATGCAGGCGAACTTGCGAGCCCCGCCCGGGGTTAAGATTCGCCTTGCCCGCCCGAATAAGCTCCCCTATATGTTGCTCGTCGGCACACGTGCGGAACAGGCCGGTAGAGTTCCTGTTCTCAACCGCAGACGCGGTGACAAGGGGGCGTTTAAGTAGTGGTGTAGCCGGCGGTCTGGAAAGGATCCTAAACGAAAGTATCCAACGTAAACTTGACTAAGCGCGTTGCTACGCCCCGGCGGGCGCCCAACTGGAGATAGCTTATTCAGCAGCAGCAAATTCGCGTTAACAGTCGAATCCGAGCCCGCGAGGTCCGAGTCATCCTCGCGACTTCCAACGAGCAGCTTGGGATCATGAAGATCCAGGATGCTTTGCGCCGGGCGCAATCGCTTGGCCTTGACCTCGTCGAAGTCGCTCCCAATGCAAATCCACCCGTTTGCAAGATCGTCGATTTCGGGAAGTACCGTTACGACCTTTCAAAGCAGGATAAAGAGCGCAAGCCGGGGGGGTCCAGGCTCAAGGAAATCAAATTCAGGGTAAACATCGACCCGCACGATTACATGATCAAAGTGCGGCATGCCGAGCAGTTCCTGGATAAGGGAAACAAGGTGAAAATGCAGCTGCAGTTCCGCGGCCGTGAAATGAGCCACAAGGAACTGGGCGACCAGCTCATGCAGCGTCTGCGAGAAGACCTTGTGACCATGGGACAAGTCGAGATGGAACCGAAACTGATGGGTAAAAGCATCAGTATGACGATGTCCCCCTTGCCGGCCAGCAAGCGTAAACGCCGTTTCACCGTTGAATCTGAAGAACTTCCCCCCGAGCCGGTCGAGGAGGAATGAAGCTTTTTCTGTTTGACCTGGACGGCACCCTGCTCACCACGGACGGCGCCGGCCGGACTGCCCTCAAGCTGGCCAGCGCCGATGCGTTCGGCGTGTCTGAAGACCTCAGCAACGTCGCGATTGCGGGCAATACCGATTCCAGAATCGGCCAGGAAATCCTGGCCAAACACGATATCCCCATCACCGAGGGTTCCCTCAACCGGCTGATGGGCGCGTACCTGGCCCGTTTGGTCGACCAATTGAAGATCAATCCCGGGCGGATTCTGCCGGGGGTCATGCAAGTGCTTGACCGGGTTGCCCATGCCGGCGTTGGGCTGGGTTTGTTGACCGGCAACCTGCGTCGCGGGGCCGATCTCAAACTTGGTGCCCACGGGATTAAACGGTTTTTCGAGTTTGGCGCCTTCGGCGACGATGATTTTGACCGGAACAACCTCGGCCCGATCGCATTGGAACGGGCTCAGGCGTGGTACAAGACCCGTTTTTCGCCTGAGGAAACGTATGTGATCGGAGACACGCCCCGCGATGTGGCTTGCGCTCGCGCCTTTGGCGCACGGGCCGTTGCGGTCGCAACCGGCCAATACTCAAGCGAGGAACTGGCGGCAACGCAGCCCGACTTTCTCTTTGCCGACTTATCGGACGTCCGGAAAGTCGGGGGTTGCCTCGGCTTCTGAGTTTTCCGCCCTCACGTGCGCGGTACAATCGGGGACATGATGGGGGCGCTTTGGTTGTTTATGGCGTCCCGCCGCAGCCGGCGCGTCAAGGCCGGCCGGGCAGGGGCACTGTTTCCCCCGGCCGAGGGGACGGAACACTTTTTAACTGCCCCAGCCACCCGGCCGGCCCGCACGCCCCGCCTCCGGCCGCCTACGTCAGCAAAGCGATATCCTTGGACAGTTTGATCGTTCGGCCTTCAGGATCGAGGAAGGTGGCGTAGGTACCGTCCAGACGGACGATCACACCGGCATTTTGCAGACGTTCAAGGATTAACTGCCGTTCCTGCAAGGCCAGGTACAGGTGAAAATGGGAAACGCCTTCGCCGTTTTCATCCGCCCGGAAACAAAGGGGCACGCCGCCCAGTCGCAACTCACAGTAGCGGTAGGCGCGTTCGCTGGTGACCACGGCACCCAGCAGGTGGGTGTAAAAGTGGCGCACCTCGCGCCAGTTCCTGGTAAAAACCGTTAAGGAATAGCAACGCGCCGCAGGTATCCGTACCCGTTTACGACCTACTTTACGTTTGAGAACCATAGATAGTGGAGGTACATATCGGCCTTATCTGGAAATTATTAAAATTATAAAATCGCGCCGCCTTTCAGAAGGGTTCGTCGTGCCTTTGGCGTTGCCGCCGGCCCGAATAAATGCTAACCACATCAGGATGTCGCCAGAGGTCTTGACGCTCAGCGGGGAAATCGATCTCAACGAACGACCCCATGTAGCCGCCCAGCTTGATCCCCTGATCAACCGGAAACTTCCCGTGATCGTGATCGACTTGGCGGATGTCGCTTACGTGGATAGCTCTGGCCTGGCCCTCTTTATCGATGCCCTTCAGCGGGTGCAGGGCTATGGCGGGCAGCTCGTACTCTCCGGGCTCCGCGACAATGTCAAGATGGTGTTCGAGATTGCGCGTCTTGACCAGGTCTTCCGCATTTTTCCGACCCACCAGGACGCCGTCCGGGCCTTGGCGGCATGACCGGCGTGGCTTGAGGTAACGTTGATGCGCGCCCGGATACAAAGGGGGGATTGCAGGATGGACCGAAACCACCTTGACACCATGGCGGTTCCTGTGTACCGATCCCTCCCTGCATAACCGGGAAGCACGTATGGCTTTGACCCAAATCATTCTGAAGGAGAACATGCCCGGCCTGGGTGCCGAGGCCGACATCGTCAAGGTTCGCAGAGGGTTCGCCCGCAATTTTCTTATCCCGCAAGGCAAAGCCTACGAGGTGACTCCCGGCAACCTCAAACGGATCACCCAGCTCAAGACGCAGCGCGCTGCACGCGAGGCCAAGGAGCTCAATGACGCTGAGGAACTGGCCCGCAAGATCAACAAGCTGAAGCTTGATTTCACCCTGGAATCCGGGGAAACCGGAAGGGCGTTTGGCTCGGTGTCGACCAAGGACCTGGGCGACCGCCTCCAGTCGGAGCACGGGATCACCATCGACCGCCACCGGATTCAGCTGGAGCGTCCCATCAAGGAATCGGGTGTTCAGGAAATCCCGATCCGCCTGCACCCGGACGTTACGGCGACGCTGCGGATTGAAGTCAAGGTTCACGTCAAGGAGCCCGCTCCGGAACCCGCGCCCGCCGCGTCTGCGGAAACCAAGGGCCGGCGCAAAGCCAGACCGGCGAGTTAACGACGAATGGCGAACGGTTCTCTCGGTTCGGTTAAACCGGTTGAGAACCCCGCAACGAGGCCGGGGTCGAAGGACGGCAGCCCGGCTAAAAGTTATTCACAAACTCTTCACAACGGCGCCACGGGTCGCGAGGCGCCCCGCGGCCTTCCATTCAGTGAAGACGGCGAAAAAGGGGTCCTCTGCTCGCTCCTGCTCTCGCCGCGCGAGGTTGCCGATCAGTGCGTCCTGAGGCTGCAGCCGGACGCCTTCTACGTTCCGGCACACCAGATCGTTTACGAGCTGGTGCTCGAGTTCAACGAGAAAGGTAAACCGGCCGACTTCGTTACCCTTAAACAGGCGCTCAAAGACCGCAACCAGCTCGAGGAAATCGGCGGGCCCGAATACCTGGACGAACTATACAGTTTCGTTCCGACGGCGGCCAACGCCAACTATTACATCGAGATCGTCGGGGAAAAGTACGTCCTGCGCCGGCTGATCATGGCGTGCAACAAGCTCTCGAACCAGTGTTACGATCAGCAGGACGAAATGAGCACGTTGCTCGATGAGGCCGAGCGTGAGATTTTTGCCATTACCGGCCAGCACGTCAAAACCGATGTCATTCCCACCAAGGATCTGGTGATGGAAGCCATCGAACAGATTGAGCAGCTGTACGAGCACCGCGGCGCCGTGACCGGCCTGTCGACCGGGTTTGTCGAGCTCGACCGCATGACCAACGGGCTGCACGCCGCCGAGATGATCGTGATCGCGGCGCGGCCGAGCATGGGGAAGACCGCGTTCGCGATGAACGTCGCCGAGCATGTCGCGATTGACGTGGGCAAAGCGGTCGCCGTTTTCAGCCTGGAGATGAGCAGCCAGCAGTTGGTTCAACGCCTGCTCTGCTCAAGGGCCAAAGTGGACCTGCAGAAGGTGCGCAGCGGATTTTTGTCCGCCCGCGATTTTCCGAATCTGACCACGGCGGCCGCCAAGCTGGCGGCGGCCAAAATGTACATCGATGACACCCCGGGCCTGAGCATCCTCGAACTCAGGGCCAAGGCGCGACGTCTGAAGTCGACCCACAACATCGAGCTAATCGTCATCGACTACCTGCAACTGCTGCGCTCGACCAGCCGCAGGGCTCAGGACAATCGTCAGCTCGAGATTTCGGAAATCTCCAGCGGGATCAAGGGCCTGGCCAAAGAACTCCAGGTTCCGATCATCGTGATCGCGCAGCTGAATCGCCAGCCGGACACCCGCGCGAAGGAAGGCGGGCGCCCGCGGCTCAGCGACTTGCGCGAGTCCGGCTCGATTGAGCAGGACGCGGACGTCGTCGGCCTGCTGGTCCGGCCTGAGTACTACGAGACGGATGACGAAGGCAAGCAGGAGAAAGCCGGCGAGGCGGAGCTCATCCTGGCCAAGCAGCGCAACGGGCCCACGGGCGACATCCCGCTGGTGTTTTTGAAAGAGTACACGCGCTTCGAAAACCGCAGCCGGGAAAGAAGCGAGCCGTAGAAGGGGCTGCAAGCGGAACGCCGCGGTGACTCGGCCTTCGGCTCAGGCCGCAGATCAACTTTCTCCCGGGCAAGCCGGCAACCGTCGTAGTGGCGAAGATTAAGCACCCCTGAACGACGCTGGCGAAAACTGGCCAGTGAACGTGCACTTCTCCACAGCGCAGACAATCACACGGCGCCGCGGCGGAT
>JAFBAP010000068.1 GCA_019247695.1 Verrucomicrobiota bacterium
GTGGTCAGCCACCCGCACGCGGATGCCGCGCGGCTCGGCGCGCGTCTGGACCACCGCAAGGGTCTGGGGGTGGCAATCTGCATCGACAAAAAAGGTGCGCGCCTCGGGCCGGGACCGCACGGCGAAGGCCAGGCTCATGGCTTCGGCAGCGGCGGTGGCTTCGTCCAACAGCGAGGCGTTGGCCAGGTCCAGGCCCGTCAGGTCAGTGATCAGGGTCTGGAAGTTGAGCAGCGCTTCCAGCCGGCCCTGGGCGATTTCGGCCTGGTAGGGGGTGTAAGCGGTATACCAGCCCGGGTTTTCCAGGATGGTGCGCTGAATGACGGGGGGCGTCACGGTGGGATGGTACCCCAGGCCGAGGTAGTTTTTGGCCAGTTGGTTCCGGGCGGCCAGAGCGCGCAGGCGTTGCAGGGCCTGGAACTCCGAGGCCGGGGCGGGCAGCTCCAAGGGCCGGCGCAAGCGGATGGCGGCGGGCACGGTCTGCTCGATGAGTTCCTCCAGGGAAGCGCAGCCGATGACTTGGAGCATTTCGGGCAAGTCCGCCGCCTGCGGGCCAATGTGCCGCTCCGCAAACGAGTCAGGCGAAGGCGGCGCGTCCAGCGATTCAACATCCACAACCTTAGGCTCGGACATCCGGGAAAGTAATCGGGTTCGCCGAATCATCAACTGAGTGTCAACACCCGGACGTGGGACGTTGAGTGCCGGCCGGAGGAAGTTTTGCGGAGAAGTTGACCTCGGCCCGGTTCTCTCTTCATTGCAACATGAGTTCCGCTGAAACGGCCCTCCGACGCACACCGCTGTTCGAAGAACACCGTCGTCTCGGGGCGAAAATGATCGGATTCGGCGGTTGGGACATGCCGGTGTTTTACAGCGGCATCGTCAATGAACACCTGGCGGTACGGCAGCGGGTAGGGATTTTCGACATTTCGCACATGGGCCAACTCATCGTGGAAGGTCCGGGCAGCGCGGAATGGTTGAATGCCCAACTGACCAACAACCTGCGCATGCTGGGCATTGGCGACGGCCAGTATTCGTTGATGCTGAACGAGCGGGGGGGCGTCATCGATGACCTGATCGTCTACAGGACCGCTCAGGATCGCTATCTGCTGGTCGTGAATGCGGCACTGATCGGCCATGATTTCGGCCATTTGCGCCAGCGCCTCGCTCTTGCACCGGAACCCACGGGTGTGACGCTGCGGAACGAGAGCGTTTCGTATGCGGCCGTCGCCGTTCAGGGGCCCCGCGCGACCGACCTTTTCCAACCGATCGGCGACCTGCCGGCGCGCAACCGGATCCGGGAAATTGAAATCGCCGGTACACCCGTCTGGATCGCTCGCACGGGGTACACGGGAGAGGATGGTTTTGAGGCATTTTTCCCGGCGGCAACGGCCGTCGGGCTGTGGCGGGAATTCCTGTCGCTGGGCCAGCCGTACGGGATTTTACCCTGCGGTTTGGGGGCACGAGACACGTTACGTCTCGAGGCCGGTTTGCCGTTGAACGGGGCCGACCTGTCCCCTGAGCGCACGCCCCTGGCGGCCGGCTTGCGCGCGTTTGTAGACCTGGACAAAAATGAGTTTCAGGGGCGGGCTGCGCTCCTGGCCGAACTGGAGCGCGGTCTGAAAGAACGCCTGGCCGCCATCAAGGTCGAGCCGAAAGGACCGCCGCCGCGGGCCCACTATGCCCTTTGGGCGGAAGGCCGTCCGGTCGGAGAACTGACGAGCGGCAGCTTGTCCCCTTCCCTGCAGACCGGCATCGGACTGGGATATCTGTCCGTGGAATTCGCGAAACCCGGCCAGATGCTGGAGCTGGAGATCCGGGGAAAAAGATTTCCTGCGACTGTCGAAAGAAAACCGCTATACAAGAGCCATGCTAGTCCCGGACGACCTGAAGTACACTAAGACCCATGAATGGGTACGCGTGCAGGGTGACACCGCAACGGTGGGCATCACTGAACACGCCCAGGCTGAACTCACGGACATCGTGTTTGTCGAAGTTCCGAAGGTCGGCACCCCGCTGGCTGCAGGCCAGGCGGCCGCGATCGTCGAGTCGGTCAAAGCAGCCAGTGATATCTACAGCCCGGTGAACGGCGAAGTGGTCGAAACGAACCCGGAACTGGAAACCAACCCTGCCCTGCTTAATACCGATCCGTACGGCGCAGGATGGCTCTTTAAATTGCGCCTTAAGGACGCGCACGACCTCGAGGCGCTGAAGCAAGCCGCAGCGTACCGCGAGCAAATCGGCGCGTGAGGCGGATGGCTCGTCGGCGTGCCCTGCATCCTGCGAACCGGCTCCGGCCGGAGTGCGCGCCGCAGCCCGGCCGCCCCTTTGCGGGATCTGCTGTTAAAGTCCGGCCTGATTGCTCCTATGTCCTGGATCACTTGGCTTGAAGCTCGGCTGGGCTTTCTGGCGATCCCGCGGCTGATCCCGATGGTCGCCATTCTGAACCTGCTGGTTTACATCCTGCACCTTTTCCAACCGACCTACGTACGGCTGCTCACGCTTGAGCCGGCCCTGGTGCTGCACGGGCAGCTATGGCGGCTGGTGTCTTACATTTTCATCCCGGACATCCTGTTTCGTTACACGAGCTCGGGACTACAGCCCCTGTTTTTATTTTTCTATCTATGGTTTATGTGGTGGATCGGTGACGCCCTGGAGCAAGCGTGGGGCCCGTTTCGCCTCACTCTGTACTACGTCATCGGTATGTTCGGAGTCACTGCCGCCGCATTTTTTCTCGGCGCAGGCCAAAGCCAAGGCAACGACACACCGTTTTTCCTGAATCTGTCGCTGTTCTTTGCATTCGCGACCCTGTTCCCCAACCTTCAGATCTACGTGTTGTTCATAGTGCCGCTGCGGGTCAAATGGGTGGCGCTGCTCAGCCTCGCATGGATTTTGTTTCCCTTCCTGGCCGGTCCGGTCGTGGTCAAGGTTGCAATTTTAATCTGCCTGCTTAACTATCTGCTCTTCTTCGGGCCGGCGGTGATCGCCGGGGCCAGGCAGGGCCGTGAGCAGCAGAAGAGAAGGATCAAGTTCGGTGCCAGCAGAGGTTCGCCGGAAGAACCGCTCCACCGTTGCGCGGTTTGTAAACGCACGGAACGGGATGGGGCGGACCTGGAGTTCCGAACCTCGAGCAGAGACGGCAACGAGTACTGCCTGGAGCACCTCCCCAAGTAGCGGCGCCAAGCGAAGACTCTCAGAACCTGCCCACTATGTCTGATCTACACGGCAACCCTGATCCGAGAATCGCCGGCATTCTCGAAAGAGGCTTATACCTGTTTGCGGGAAATGAAGCGGTCCTGCAGAAATGGTTGAAAACGCCGGATCCACAACTCGGCGGTGAAACGCCGCAGGAGGTGATCGATGGAGGGAGGCCGGAAATCGTGGCGAACCTGATCGAGGCCGCCCTGCGGGGCATTCCCGATTGAAATGCCACAAGTAAAAAAATGCCACGAATGCCACAAATGAGGGCCGACGGCGGGCACGGCGATTTGGCGGGCACAACGTAGGAGTTCACACGGTCACACGGTCACACGGCGGCCACAGCGGGTGTGGCGGGCACAACGTAAGAGTTCACACGGCGAACACGGCGGACCACGGCGACCACGGCGGAAAGAAGAGTTACAGAGTTGACATCGGCGACTCTTCCCCAAGCTCGTGGCCGACACCCGACACCCGACACCCGACACCCGACACCCGACACCCGACACCCGACACCCGACACCCGACACCCGACACCCGACACCC
>JAFBAP010000069.1 GCA_019247695.1 Verrucomicrobiota bacterium
CGAATCGTGACGGCGTCGTCGCAGGCCTCGCGGATTGCTTGCTCGAACTTATCGGGCGCCATGAAATTGTCGCCGATAACCGCGACTTCCATGACTCTGGTTTCAGGCGCCATTGATCGTCTCCCGAGCGGCCTGCATCCGGCGCCACACGCCCGGCAGGGCCGCGTACCCGTCCCGGTATACGGGGAATAAGGCCTCGTAGGCGCGCGCCCGCGCCGGTTCGGGCCACTCCACGTCATCCTTATCCCAGGACGTCTTCGGCTGCGATGCGCAGGGCGCGAACGCACGGCTTTCCGCCCCGCTTACCTGGTTCAAGCGTGATAATCGAACGATAGTCCATGCGTAACGATCAAAGTAGCACCGGCATTCGATACGGGAAGGTCCCTGCGTTGCGCGACGCATTGCCCCGTTTGTATCCCCAGGATGTCGCGCGGAACCCGAAGCGAAGCCATACCGATCCTTGCGCACGCTGTACGAACATTGAGGGCGCCAGGCTCGGGTGGCCAGTACCGGCTTCATGGTACAAGCGGTACACGGTCTCAATCAGGACGGCACGAGACGCCGTCTTGGGAAAACAGCTTTTATCCCCTTCGCCCCTTTCTTCGCCACTTTTTTGGTTCGTTCGTGGTCCGTCGTGCGCCGTCCTGTGCCGATCACGCCCGACGTAAGGTCTTCCTTCAGAGCAGGTTGTCCGGCACAGAAGGCCGCTTTGCAAAACAGGATGGAACACCGTCCGAAATGACTCTGGATCACTTTGTCATGGTTCGAATCCATGCGAAGCAGGTGGGTGACGGTGAGTGTATTACGGAAGTTTTTACGCTCTACATAGGAACGCTGCCTTCGCCACCCCTCCGCGATTTTGTTATGCCCGCGATTGCAGAAACTTCGGGGGAACGGGCGCTTCTGGACTCTGTCATGAACCAACCTGGCTTCCGGCGCCTTGGCAAATTCCCCTCGAGAAACCCCGGCCGGCGGCCGTTGTTCGGGCTACGACCGCAGGAATTAATTGCTACATATGCCGTGCACCTTGCACGATTCCCGAGGGAAAACCCCAAAGCGGCAACGAAACTTACACCGGTTTGCACGTTGGTTGAGCCGGTTCCCGTGGCGAAAGGATCGTTGATATCAGCCCGGCGCTTCCGTCCGAATGGCGGTTCACCCAGCGCCGTAGTCCACCGCCTCTCGCGTGCTTTCTAAGCCGGTCTGATATTCTGATTGATGCGGAAAAAATTATCCGGATCGTACTTTCGTTTGATTTCCGTCAGCCGAGCGTAGTTATCCCGATAGGTCGCTTGTACTCGGTCGAGTCCTTCATCCATCATGAAGTTCACGTAGGCGCCGCCCATCGTGTAGGGACGCATGGCTTCCCAATACCCCTTGGCCCACGCCGTTAGGGCTCCGGCCTTACCGGGATCCGGATCGATAGCGGCAATAACCATCGACCACGTCGCGTCTCGGAAGCTCCAGGCTGTCTCGTCCGGCCTCACGTGGTGCACCGCGCCGTCAACGGGATAGAGATGCATCAACGAGAGTTCGCTCGGCGCCTTGGCGTTCCACTCCAAATGCGTGTCGATGGCTTTGTCCGAAAGCTCTTTGACGAAATTGCCTCTCCAGTACCACTGCAGCCCCGACGGCAATAGCGGATCGAACAGGCTCTGCAGAGCCGGAAACGGCATGGGCCCCATCCAGTCAACGATCGGTGCCGGAAGCTCTCGGCGAATCGGCTTGACGGCTTCTTCGCCTTGCTCGGGGGGGCCGCTGTAGCAGGAGATCAACGCACAAATCTTCTTGCCCCAATGTTCTCTGGGAAACGGAGCCGTCGAGGGTACGGTCTTCAACCCCAGAAACGGGCATAGCTCCAAGGGCGCCTGAGGCAGAAACTCCCGGTACCACTGCATCACGCGCCGAGCGTCTTTGATTTCCCAAAAGATTGGTCCGGCGTAAACCATGCTCACGGGATGCGCTCGAAACACGAAACTCGTCACGATGCCGAAATTCCCCCCGCCGCCGCGTAAGGCCCAGAAGAGATCCTCGTTGTGCGCCGCATCGACGGTGGTAAAGCTCCCGTCCGCCAGCACGATGTCCGCCTGGATCAGGCTATCGATGGTCAGGCCGTACTTGCGGGTGAGGTAGCCGGTGCCACCGCCCAGGGTCAGACCCGCGATCCCGGTCGTCGAGACGATGCCGGCCGGTACCGCCATGCCGAACGCGTGCGAGGCGTGATCGACGTCGCCCTGCATGCTGCCGGGTCCCACCCGCACGGTGCAGTTGATCGGATCGACCCGGGCCCCTTTCATGGACGAAAGGTCGATGACGAGTCCGTCATCGCACACGGCCAGCCCGCCACCGTTATGGCCCCCGCCGCGAATGGAAACCGTGAGACCCTCCCTGCGGGCAAATTTTACTGCTGCCATCACGTCCGCCACATCCGCACATCGAATAATGACGGCGGGACGACGATCGATCATGCCATTGTACACCTTACGAGCGGCGTCGTATTCGCCGCTGGCCGGGGGGATTACGCTCCCCCGAACGTTTTTGCTTAGCTCGCTGAGCACTTCTTGTTGCATGTAGCCTTCCAGTTAGTTTTTGCGGAGTTAGAATAACCCAAGGTGCAAAACGCCCCGGCTCTGGAGTCAGACGGACCTTCAGGCGAAATGTCGGCGCCTCCACCCCTCCGCACGGCGAGGAAGGCCCTCTTCACGGCAGAGGAACAAAGACGACTAACCCTGTCCTAGAAATGCCTTTAATGGCACGGCATCGGCCGTAAAGGCAATAACACTAAAGGAGTAGATCGGCCGATCGGCCGTTGGCGGCACGCATGACGCGTGGGAGCCAACGGACGCTGCGGTTGCCCCCCACGAACGGACACGGTACGCGACGGCCCATTTCGTGCGCTCTCCCCTTGAGGGTGTCGTCCGGCGGCCCCTCCAAAGGACCATCGCAGAATCCGTTCTACACCGGTTTTGAGGTCGGTTGAGCGGCTCGTTGCGGGAGTGAGACGGCCGGAGCGGGTGGCCTTTGGCCTTGCTTGCTCCGGCCGAGCGAGCCGGTTTTAGCCCCAAAGGGCTGGCAGCACCCAGCCCACGGTTTACCCTGCCATTCAGTTAAGGGCCGGCGGGCCGGGCGTGGCCTTCGTCCCTCCGGGACGAAAGCGTCCCACCTCGCGCTTAACTAAATGGCAGTGGGGTTTACCCCGGGGGATCAATATCCATACCCACACAGGAGCTGTGCAGTGTGTTCACGAAGTAACAGCAGCCGGCTTTTATCCGTTTTTTTCCTCGGGTCGTATTGGGGCTGTCTGGCTATCAATGCCCTCTCCTGAGCAACTCTTGCAGACGGGGAAGACTAAGGTCGAGATAGGCCTGGTTACATTGGTCCAATTCGCCGAGGAGTAGCTCCGATTCCGGATACTCGCCCGTTCCCTTCTGATCTTCCTGCCATGTCTTGTTCTTGAGTCCCTGCCATAAAGACACCGCGCGATTGCGAATCTCCTCATACTCATGCTGGGCCGGTCCTTCGAACAATCTTGGGGGAGGATCACCCGGTCTCATCCCGTGCGCCAAAGCCTCCTGCAAGATGGCGTCGAGAGCCTCGGTCACTCGACCTCCAACGGGGTTGCGCCTCGCGATTGCGTCTCTGGGGTGTGCGCTCAGGACTTTGTCGCGATGCACCTCGGCCATGCGGCCAAGAAACGGATCCAGGACCTCAAGGCGCGTGCGAACCGCCAGGCGTATCCCGACGGTGAGCCGTTGCACCAGGTTTGGGTTATCCGTCAGCGGCGAACCGAACGCAGATGCGAATATCACGCGCAGTCTGCATTTCGTCCCGCTGGAGTTCTTCACATAGCTGACCACGACGGGTCGCAAAATCCGTCCGCTTTCGTGCCGGAAATACGCGGCCTCCTGGAAAAGCAAGCGCCCTTTCGCCGCCTCGCGCAGCGACTCGAACAATTTCGCGATCCAGAACTCCACTCTGTCATCGCTCCATTCCGCGTCGCAAGCGAGTTCACGCAGGAACGGCAGGAGCTGTTTCCTTCTGGGCGGCGTCGCAAATCCCAGCTGCGTGGCGGAGTCAGGGTCGATCAAAACGCTGGCGCGCGAGAAATCGATTTCGGACAGAGCACGCTCATCGTTCCAATTCGGTTCGTCGCCCGGCCCGGGCCACGACGGTTCGATCCAGATAAATGGCTTTAGTACCTTCTCCTGCACCGGGCCCGTGTTGTTGACGAGCTTCTCGATTTTCTCGATGCTTGAGGAAATTTCGTCGGCAGTGGGTTGTTGGCATCCGTGAATCGAGCAGAGAGCGTTTCGGATCCACTGTTCGAGCTGGTCGGCTGTCGCCGTGATGGTCTGCAGGTATGCCAGTGGGCTCGGGGGCGCGACATCGGCTGGATGCAGGCAAAAAACCGGACGCCCCGGCTTGTCTTTCATCTTGGCGAAAGCCCCGGCCTCATAAAAGCACCACGACCAGTCCAGCTGGGGATCGCCGTACAAGAGGATAAAACACTTGGCCTCGCGCAGGGCCAGGTCGATCTCCGCCCTCCAGTCCTCGCCCTTTTCGATGTCCTCCGCGAGAAAAACTTCGGCCCTTCCGAACACGATGCTCAGCGCGCCAGCCAGGGCTCTCGCCGCGGACGCATGTTGGCTCTTGTGGCTGAGAAATACCGTCGTCATGCTGCACCTCGATTTAACGCGTGAATGCCCGATAACCTGCATAGATTGCCGCAAATCACAACGGGCCCGGGCCACTCCGCTCCCGATATACTTTCAATGCCCTGAAGAGCCGGGCAGTTCGGTTCGGATCGCCAAAAACATACACCTGACGAGATTTGCGCCAGAACGCATTTTTCGAGTCATACCATTCAGACGGTTATCTCGGTAGAATGCCGGCTTCGGGGGATGTCGCCGCCGGAGGATGCTCCATAGCTGGCTGAATCGGTCTTAGGCCCAATGGGCCGGTTCATAGGCCCGTTGGGCCTAAATCGTTTATACGGTTTAATAGGTGTAAATATGGCAGGGCGCCCGGGAAGGAAGACGGAATTTTAGCGCATGGCAAAACCGATTCTGGATGGGGCATAATGGACAAAGCCGGGATGAGACGCCTCGGCGCAGGCTCCCCAACGGGGATCGCGGCAGTGGCATTATTACCGGCCGGCGTGGACCCCTCCATCCACTCGGATGTTTTCGCCCGTCACGAACGTGGCGCTTTGTAGGTAGAGCACCGCGTCGACGACATCCAAAACTTCACCCATCCGAGCCAGGGGATGTAGCTTCGCCAGGTCCGCATGATTGCGCCTGGCGTGCATCGGTGTGTTAACGACGGCAGGAGACACCGTGTTGAACCGGATGTTGTTCGCCGCGTATTCCAGCGCCAGCGCCTTACTCGCAGCCGGCATCGGCGATTTCGACAGCACGGCCAACAGTTCGACCGCGGCGCTGCTCGGTTGATCCACGGAAACCCCCGAGATGCTTCCCACGTGCCCGGAATTCTGCTTCTTCATCTGCGGAATCACCTGCTGCGTCATGTAGAAGAAGCTGGCGACGTTGGTATTCATCACCAGGTTGTAGTCTTCTTCGGTGTAGCCGGTGAACGCCTTCGGCATATAGATTCCAGCATTGTTGACCAGCAGGTCAATACGGCCGAAATGTTTGACGGCTGCGTCTACCACCATGATGGCGGTTACTTTCTTGCTGACGTCTCCATCCACGAGGACGAGCTCAGGCGAGGGCGTAACGTCCTTCGAGCTGCTGATCGTGCGGGAGGTGCCCACCACACGCCAGCCGCGTTCGAGCAGTGTCCGTGTGACGCCCCGGCCGATTCCGCTGGAAGCGCCGGTGACGATGGCGGCAGGTTGTTGGGTTGTATTCATCGAATGTCTTTCTGTTTGAGCTGCACGCCGTTTAGGGCGAAAGGCACGACGGCGTTTACAAAACGCGTCAACTCCCCGCCGCCAAGGATAGGGCCGACTTCAGTGAGGTATCGCCGCGCCGATTTGTCCTTGCCCGTTGTTGTTCTTCACGATTCCGGATTGCATGACGGGGGCCCGATAGCGGATGGACAAAAACCAACGCGAAGCCGGCCCGGATCAGAGTTCCTGAGCGGAATCGTTCATGCGTGATTCGGGTGAGTTCGTTATTCTGCGGTGCGGGTCATCCTCCATGCTCGTGCGTCGACAGGGAGTGGCTGAGCCAATCCTCGAAGCGCGTCGGACCGAGGCGCGGGTTGCCTCCAGGGACGAGGCTCTGATCGTTAACCTCCAGGCCGTAGTAGCGCGCATGGGCGTCCGTGATCACCTTGCGCGGGTCGCCGTTTGCGCTCAAGAAACGCGCGACGAATGCATCCATTCCGATCGGTTCGGGACCGGCCAGCTCGACCGTCGCGTTGAAGGGTTTAGCCAGGGCGACCTCCGCCAGAGCCGCCGCGACATCATCGGCCGCGATGGGCTGCATGAGCGCGGAGGGTAACCGGACCGTCGCCCCTTGGGTGGAGAATTGGGCGATGCCGTTCACGAACTCGAAGAACTGCGTGGCACGGACGATCGTGTAAGGAAGCCTCGAGGCTTTGATCAGGTTTTCCTGCGCCATTTTTGCACGGAAATAACCGCTCGCCAGCAGGCGATCGGTGCCAACCACGGACAGGGCAACGTGGTGCCCCACGCCGGCCGCGCCTTCCGCCGCAAGCAGGTTTCGGCTTGAGGTCTCAAAGAAATTCAATACGGCCGCGTCGTCCCAAGAAGGCGAGTTCGCCACGTCAACGACCGCTTGAGCGCCGGCCAGCGCATCCGCCAATCCTTCACCCGTGACGGCGTTGATGCCGGAAGAAGGGGAGGCCGCGACGACCTCCTGACCCTTTTGCCGAAGGTTGCTCACAAGCCGTTTGCCGATGAGCCCGGTGCCGCCGATCACAACTATCTTCATGTGTGTATTCCTATTGCTGGCGCTGAAAGATTTGCTTGGTTGATTTAACCCGTTACAGAAGGGCGAAACCTCTGCAGGGGGCGTCCGTCCCACTTAGGGTAACGAGCGCCTTCTGCCGGCTGTCATCGAGCGATTCCCCAGGACAAGGCGACGCCCAGGACACCGACGTTAGGAGGGTGAAGGAGATCGGACGAAAAGGTGCGTACGAATCTAACAGGCAAGCCAAGCACAGACGATGGTCTAAAGCCAGGGAAAAGTAAGGGTTGATACCAAACGGCCGCCACTTCTGATCCACGGACGGGTCTGCGCACGAAGCGTTGCCCCGCCACTCTAACGCGCGCGTCGCCCGAGCCAACTCGCCACGGCAAACCCCAGCGGGTTCAACGTAATCGAGATGAGCGCGCCGGCCACGATCAGGCTCAAGCCCTCTTTAGGCAACAGCCCGAGGGAGCGCCCGAGCTCGCCCAAGATAAAGGAAAACTCGCCGATTTGGGCCAGGCTCGCGGCGATAGTCAGCGCCGCACCTAATGGGTAGCCGAAGGCCCGCACGAGGCCAAAGGCCACCAGCGCTTTGCCCCCGATGATCACCCCGACCACCGCCAGAACCTGCCCGGGTTGCTGCAGGAGGATGCCCGGGTCGAACAACATACCCACCGCCACGAAGAAGAGCACCCCAAAGGCGTCCTGCAGCGGCTGTAAATCCCGGGCGGCCCGGTGGCTCAGGTCCGAGCTGTTGACGACCATGCCGGCGATGAAAGCCCCCAGGGCAAACGACACCCCAAACAGCTCCGCCGCGCCGTAAGCCACCCCGAGGGCGATGGCCGCCACTGCCAAGGTAAACAGTTCGCCCGAGCCGGTGCGCTCCACCCGCGAGAGCACAAAGCGCAGGATGCGCGCGCCGGCCAGCGCCATCAGCACGCCGAAAGCGGCCACTTTACCCAAGGTCACCCCGACGATGAGGGCCAGGTTCGTCTCCCCCTCCCTTGCGGCCCCTGCGGGAGCATTGCCGCCGAGGGTGCCCGCCAGGGCCGGCAGGAGCACGAGCACCAGCACCGTTATCAGGTCCTCCACGATAAGCCAGCCGACAGCAATGCGGCCGTTTTCCGAGTGGATGCTGCCGCGTGCCTCCAGCGCCCGCAGCAACACGACGGTGCTGGCCACCGAGAGCGACGCCCCGAAGACCAGGCCCGCGCCGAGGTCCCAACCCCACAGGTACGCTAAGCCCGCGCCGAGCGCCGTGGCCGCCGCGATCTGCAGCAGCGCGCCGGGCAGAGCGATGCGTCGCGTGGCGAGGAGGTCACTAAGGGAGAAGTGCATACCCACGCCGAACATGAGCAGGATCACGCCGATTTCGGCCAGTTGCGGGGCGAGGTGAACGTCAGCAACGAACCCCGGCGTGAAAGGCCCGACCGCGATTCCGGCCAACAGGTAGCCGACCAGCGGCGGCAGGTGCAGGCGCATGGCGAGCAGGCCGCCGGCCAGGGCGTAAACCAAGCCGACGGCGATGGTGGAGATCAGGGCGACGTTATGGGGCATTGGGGCGCAAGCATTACCTGGCCGGCGACCAAACCGCCAGCCAAAGCGGGAAAGCCGTCCCCCAAGGGCGAATCCCCCCGCTGGTGCCGTTTTGCCCCCCGGGCACGCAGCTTTTCCAACGTGCCGGCACGCCGGCCCTGGCGCGGAGCCGCGGCGGTTGTTTGTCGACCGGAACGCCGGTACCCTAAGGCCATGCCGATCCGACCCGATTCCCGCGACGAGCAAGCCTGGGAGATCTTCCTGACCCTGTTGACCAACCGTAAGCCCGACGAAAACCCCCTGCAACTGGCCCAGGACGCCTACCGGGCCGCGGACGCCTTCGAGCAAATTCGCCACCAGCAAGGGCCACCCGACCGTCCCGTCGAACCGCCCGCCGAAAGGCGGGGCTTCTAACCGCAGGGCGGCCGCGAACGTTTGAACGCGCACGCCGCAGCCGGGAAAATTCTTCGCGCATCACAGGCGCAACCATACCCTTGCCGTGCCCCCGTTCCCGCGGACAGCGCGTGTGATGGCCGGCCCACTGCCTGGCCGGCGAACCGGGCGGTACTCAACCCCGACCCCTTTACCGGGCCTACCCGCACCGAGCATTCGACGCATGAATCGTTGATTTACCCTGCCTTCGGGTCGTTGCTGTCTCCCATGAGCAACTCCGGCCTGACTTGTCCTCACTGCGGCCTCCCGCTCTCCGCCATCCAGGTTGCCGCCCTCGTGAACGTCTTGGGCGTCCGCACCCGGAAGCGAAGGTTGTTTGCCCCCCATCACGGGATGGAGAAGCCGCTCGCCCCGTATCCGCACTTGATGCATCCCTCCCGGCGGGTGGGATTGCCCAAGGTTTAAACGCGCGACGTTTGGCACCTACGCTGGCCGGCAGGCGCGCCGCTCACGTCCGCCCGCGGACGCGGGTGTGGCCGAAAGCGGCGACGCAATCCGGAGCCCGCCACGGATCAAGCCGGGACGTTTTGCAAACGCCCCGCCAAAACCAGCTAAGTGAATCATCAAAACTAAGGTCGCACCCCCCGCAGGCAAACGGTGTCAGACGAGTCCGGCGCGTACATCGTGGCCGGTCAGCCGTTCATTCCGAATTATGGCGAACGCTTACGGCATTTCTCGGAGGTCCGTGCACACGGAATTCCTGCCGGGTAGTTATACCCTTCAGACCATTATCCCGGTAGAATTTCGGCTCAGGGGATACCGGCGCCGGAGGATGCTCCGTCGCTGGTTGAACCGGTTCTTGGGCCCAACGGGCCGGCAGACATTAGCCCAGGTTTACCCCACGGCCATTTAGAAGGATACGAGGCCGGGTACTGCTTTCGTTCCGCAGGGGTTGCGCCCCCTCGGGAGACCTTCGGGTTTTTGGCGCCGATGCTCGCGCCGTGTTTGGCCGGCCGATCGGATCAAATGCCTACAAAAGCGGCAAATGACCTTTCGACCGCTGCCGGCTGAATTCCTCGCACGATAAAAACGATGCGTGACCGCCGGTCGTCATCCGGCCATGCGGTCAGGTGAACGGGGGGATGAACCAGGTGCTGCACTCCATGGATCGCGATCGGATACCTCGTGCCACTCAAATTGAGAATCCCTTTAACTCTCAGTACATCGCGACCGTGCCGGTTCAGCAACATGGAAAGCCAAAGACCGAAAGCAACCCAGTTTATCTGCCGGTCGAACGTCAGACAGAATGCGTTAACGTCAGCATGCTCCGCGTGACGGTGGCCCTCATGCCGTTTATCGTCGATCGGACCATTTGGGCTCTGATCGGTCCCGAAATTTCGTATCCACCGCTCCACTTCAATATCCGGACGCGGGTCGTGCAGACCTGCGGTTAGAAGGGATAAGTCGCCATTCTCTACCGCGGAGTTCATTGCTATTGGCGCGGCTGGATTGAGGACCTTCAGGCGTGATCGAAGCTTTTCGCAGGCTTCGGCAGGCACCAGATCGGATTTCGCAAGGATCAACCGATCCGCCGAGGTCACCTGCGCCGTCCACTCCGGATGCAAACCTTCCTGCAAAGAAGCATTAAAAGCGTCGATGACCGTGATGATAGGGCCGAGTCTGAAATGATGGCGCAGCATCAGATCAGCCACGATGGTTGCGAAGATCGGCGCCGGATCTGCTAGGCCGGTCGTCTCCAAAATAACCCGCCGAAAGCAAGGAATATCTCCCTTTTGCCGCCTGGAGAATAACTGAACCAAGGCCCCCTTAAGATCGCCGCGTATCGAGCAGCAAACGCAGCCGCTCTTTAGGAGGACCGCGTCCGGGGCGACCTCTTTAACTAACAAATGGTCGATTCCGATCTCACCGAATTCGTTTATCAACACTGCGGTCTCGCCGGCGAGATCGGAGACGAGGAGTTTTCGCAACAACGTCGTCTTGCCGCTCCCGAGGAAGCCGGTAATCACGTTGACGGGGATGAGGTCACTCGGTGCGGTCACGGTGGAATGGAAGTTAGCCGGGCCAATAGTTCCTCATCCAATGGATCAATAGGACGATGCGCAAGTAACTCCGCAAACCGCCAAAGCTGTCCAAGATCGGGGACCACCTCGCATCGCCCAGTCGGGCCGGTTAGAAGGTAGGATACCCCTTGAAAATCGTCCAGCCGCAATCGGAACAGGCTTAAAATCCGGTTTGCTTGAGCAATTCTCAGAAACCGTTCTTGTCTTGCCGGCAAGGTGCTGCCGATCGAACCGGACCAGTCCGATTCAGTTCCGAGCAACCCGCAAAGTCCGCACATAGATCCGTGACCGGGTGAGGCCCTCCCTTATTTGACGTGCGCCGCTCAGCGCACAGCGAATCCTTTCTCCCGGTTTACCGGGCGCGCGGGAAACGGCTCTTGAAGTCATCGGCGATCTCGTCGAAGGTCAAAAACCTTGTGCCTTCATGTTTTAGAATATGCTCCACGAGCCGCTCAAGCATAAGAAGCACTTGAGGACGGCCAGAGACATCCGGATGAATCGTTATCGCGAACACGGCGTAATCGTATTCCCGATAGACCCAGTCGAACTGATCGCGCCACATTTCCTCGAGATGCCGGGGATTCACGAAGCCATGGCTGTTCGGAGCTTTCTTTATGAACATCATCGGCGGCAAATCATCGAGGTACCAACTTGCCGGGATCTCAATTAAGTCCGTTTCCCGACCCCGGACGAGCGGTTTCATCCACTCGTTTGGATGTTTGCTATAATCGATTTTCGTCCAACTATCGCCGACCCTGATGTAGTACGGATGAAAGTCCTTGTGCATCAGGCTATGGTCGTATTTGATTCCACGCTCCACGAGCAATTCATTGGTGACAGGGCTGAATTCCCACCAGGGAGCCACATAGCCGGTGGGCCTTTTCCCTGAAAGCTTAGTCAGCAGATCAAGGCATTTATCCAGGATGGCTTCCTCTTGTTCACGGGTCATTGCGATCGGGTTTTCGTGACTGTAACCGTGAACTCCGATCTCATGCCCCGCTTCTGCAACCGCTTTCATTTCGTCCGGGAACGTTTCTGCGGAGTGTCCGGGAATGAACCAAGTGGTTCGCAAATTGTACTTCTTAAACAGGTTCAGCAATCGGGGTGAACCGACTTCGCCGGCGAACAATCCTCGCGAGATATCATCGGGGGAATCTTCTCCAGCATAAGACCCGAGCCATCCTGCCACGGCGTCAACGTCTACTCCGAATGCACACAATATTTCCTTTGGCATAAATAGGGCCTGTTTTTAGGCGCGGCTTTCGCCGGTTGGTGGTTGTACGGCGTGTGTTTAGTTGTTTAGTCGACCGAGGACAAACAGGGTGGCCTCTCACAGGCGCGGAGCGGCTGAACCCCAAACTTGTCCGGTTTCTGCTGAGTGGCGGCGGTAGCTATATCACCTGTTGAACGCATAACACTCTATGGCGCAAGCGCGGCGAACAGCTCACGCAGCTGCACGCGCGCGCCAGGATCGCTAAGGGCAACGATCAATGCGATGCGGGCCTTGGGACCTTTGAGGTCCCCTGCGAAAATGGCGCCAGCGTCCTCCAGATCGCGGCCTCCTCCCCCGCCACTTCCATAAATGGCCCGCACTCGACCGCTCGGGCAGCGTGAGGTGACAACCACAGGAACGCCTGCTGCGCACGCTCGGCTTACGCCGCGGCCGAACTCGGTGGTGGCATTGCCGCGCCCAAAGGCTTCTACCACGATGCCGTCAACGCCGTTCGCCAGCGCGGCGTCCAGGACACGAGCTTCCATTCCCAGGACCAAACGAATCAGGTCCACCCGTTTATCCAGGCGGTCGGCTGACAGCAAAGCACGAAAACGCGGCCGGCGAAAGATAACGACCAGGCCGTCGTCCACGCAACCTAATGCGCCGTGGTCGTACGACTGAAACGTCTCCAGCGCACTCGTATGAACTTTTGTTACGTCCCTGGCCGCGTGCAGCCGGCCATTGAAGCAGACCATTACTCCCAGCCCGATTGAATCAGGCGAAGCCGCTGCTCGAATCGAATCCAGGATGTTTCGCGGCCCATCGGTCTGGGGATGATCATGCGGCAACTGGGCCCCGGTAAAAATGACAGGCTTTCCAGAAGGCAGCAACAGATCTGCCAGGAAACTTGTTTCCTCCATGGTATCCGTACCCTGGGTCACGACCACCCCTCCCACTTCCGGATCGGCGAGAAGACTTGCAATATGCCTCACGACAGAATGCGCGACTTCGATGGTCATCTCGAATCCCGAGATCTTTGTGAAATTTTGAAACCTAACCCTGGGGAGATTCGTACGGTCGGGAAGCAACGCCACGATCTCCTCCAGATCCTGCGAAGCGGTTACTCGTCCCTGAGAGGGATCGAAACGGGACGAAATGGTGCCGCCCGTACCAACCACGACGATGTCTTGGCCTTCGTTCACGCCCGAAACTTTTTCGGCTTCAAACTGTCCCGGCAGATCCGCAGGTACCAACCTCGAGCCGAGGTTCTGCCGCCTTTCTTACTGCCGGGGGGCTACCCACGCAGTCGCCCCCCACATGGACTATTACGGGCGAAATGGGCTGAGTGGTTGGATTCAGCAAGCGACTATTTTCGATAATCGCCTGAGGAAACATTCTAAGCACGAACGAGAGCAGAACGATTCAGGCCGATTCTCAAATAAAACCCTCAAAGCCGCCGGGTTGCTTGGAAGCCGGGCCGCGAGGTTTTTGCCGGCCGAAATCCGGCTCCGGAACCGCTCTCGCCCTGTCGGCTCTGCAGATCCGAGATCCCGCTTTTATGGCATGACGTCGCCCGAGTTGGGACCAAGGGTTTGTCCCACGAAGAGGTTGCCTCCAGGATCACTGGCGAGCAAGATTGCTGCTGGAGCCACCTCCTCGGGCCTGCCAAAGCGTCCAAGCGGCAACTCAGCGCGCTTGGCTGCCTTCCAGCCCTCGGAAATACCCGCAACGAGCGGGGTCTCGATCGGGCCTGGGGCAATGCTGTTGACCAAAACGTTGTCTGGTGCCAACTCCAGGGCCAGGGACTTGGTCAGGCCGATTACACCCGCTTTAGACGCGCTGTAGTGGCTGAGCCCGATTCCGCCCTTAATCCCCAGCTGCGAGGAGATGTTGATGATGCGTCCCCACTTTTGATGACGCATCGACCCTACGACCTCTCGACAACAAAGGAAGACTCCGGTCAGGTCCACCCGGATCGTTTCGTTCCACATGGAAAGGGACATCTCTGCGAGCGGTGACTCCGTTAGCAATCCCGCACTGTTGATCAAAATGTCAATTGGCCCGAGACGCTCCCGGGCATCGGCAAAAGCAGCTCGAACGCTGCCTTCGTCAGCGACATCCACGCGGATGACATCATCGCCGCTGATTAGATCCAGGACCGCCACCCGGTCGCCGTTGGCCCGGAAGGCCTCGACGATGGCGCGGCCGATCCCGCTCCTGCCACCGGTGACGACGACGGAGCGTCCGTTCGGGAATTGGCGAAGCGATTCGTATGCCATGTTATTTCCGCCTCAGGCCCGCATTTTTACGGTCAGGCCACCATCGACAATCAGGGGCTGGCCAGTGATGTACCGGGCGTCTTCCGAGGTGAGGAATCCGATGACGCTGGCAACCTCCTCCGGCCGCCCGACACGCCCCCAGGGGATGTCCTTGCCGGCACGTCGCAAGCCATCCGGCCCCAGTGAATTGACCGGGTCCAGTGACTGAGGCGTCTCGATGAGACCCGGGATCACGGCGTTCACGCGGATCTCTCGCGGGGCCAGCTCAACGGCCAGGCTGCGGATCAACCCGAGCACGCCCGCTTTCGCCGCGGCGTAATGGGCGTGCTCCTCCCATCCGTAGACGCCGCCGGCGATCGAGGAAACGGCAACCATGGCACCGTCCCCGGTCATTTTTGCCGCCCCGGCGCGCAGGGTGCGCAGCACGCCGGTAAGATCGACGTCGAGCATGTCGTTCCAACGCTCGTCCGACATATCGGACAGGGCGGCATTCCGGAGAACGCCAGCGTTTGCCACCGCATAATCGAGCCGGCCATACTCCGTTATCGCCCTTTGGGCGAAGGAATCGACCGAAGGGGTGCTCCGGACATCCACCTCGTGAATGACCGCTTTGCCACTTGCCTCCGTTACCAGACGAAGGGTCTCTTCCGGGTCGTGGGGATCACCCGGGAACGTTCCGATTACGGTACGGACGCCATGCCGTGCGTAGTAGACCGCAAGCGCGCGGCCGATCCCGCTGGCAGCGCCGGTAACGATGGCTACTTTGACCTCAGGCATGGGGTTCCTCTAAGAGCGCCTCGGTGGGGATTTTGGTACCGATCATGATGATACCCGACAGCAACGTTCCCAATGCCCCTACCCACAGGGCAGCGGTTCCGGTGCCCGCGGCAGCTGCCACGGCGGTGAACAGGGCCCCTCCAAGGATGGTTCCAGGTTGGCTCATCGCGCCGATGAACGTTGTACCGGTGGCCCGGCAACTTACGGGGTAGCACTCTGCCATGAAGTATTGGATGGCGGCGTAGGGACCGACCAGGAAGAACAGCCCTGCTCCATAGGTAAGAATAATCAGCGTGGGGTGCACTGCGATAGGACTGAGCATAATGGCAAAAGATATCCCGGACAGAACCCAGCCGATGACGATCGTCGGCTTGCGGCCGATCTGGTCTCCGAGCCAGCCGTGGAAGACGTAGCCGAAATAAGCGATAAGGTTGATGACGATCAACATCCAGAAAGCAGCGGACAATTCTATGCCCTTTGCGTTCTTGAGGACCGAGCTGCCCAAGACGCTAAAGATCATAATGCCGAAAAAGTTGACGATCCAGGCCAGTGAGAACACGATTGTGTTCCGGCGAAGGTGCGGTTCCCAAATGCGCTTCAATGGCGCCGCCGAGGAATGTTCCACCCCGTAGGAAGCCGCCAGCCCGTGCGCTTCCTCCGATTTACCCTGTGTTTCCAGCTGAGTCAGCTTGTGATGGAGTTCAAACTGTGGCGTTTCCTTCAATTTCCTGGAGATCACCCAGACAATGATCGCCGCCGGTACGGCCGCCATCGCATACAGCGGGCGCCAGCCAAAAACCGGCAGACAGACAAGGGCCAGTGCACTGGCCAACAGGAACCCTAACGGCCAGCCTCCTTGAATGAAGGAGTAATGGAATCCGGGGCGTTTGCGCTTCTTTTCATCCTCGGTCACCTGGTAAACCTCGTTCATGTAGGTGGCGTTGACTGCCTGTTCGGAGAAACCCAGCCCACCAAACGAGCGGATGAGAACGAGCAATCCGTTGCTGACGAACCCCAAGCCCGCTGGGATCAGGATCGTCAGGAAAGACACGACGGCGGTGCCGCCGATTGACGTCATCATGCCTTTGCGGCGCCCCAGGCGGTCGATCACCGGACCGAGGGCAAAACATACGATGGCGGTGCCGACGGCGATCCAGGTGTTCACAGCATAGGCTTCCGGCTCCGTCCAGCGGAATTCTTTCTGCATGGCCGGCAGAATGGTACCGAAAAGGCCATAGTCAAAGACCGCCACGGTCCAGGCGAGCAAGGCCAGTATCGTGGCGATGTTGGTGTCCTTTTTGGAAAATGCGGGGAACCTGCGCTTCTCGTTTGCAGCCGGAGTTGAAAGGTCAATGCTCAGGGAGGTTTTGCTCACAGAATTCTTAATCCAGTTGATAGCCTTTGTCAGAAACAGTTAAAAAGGTGGGCTTGACGTTTCTCCCCTCCTGTTGGTTGGACCGACGAGGGCGCTTGAGCACCTTTTATACCGTCTGCCAGAACTAATTTCGAAATTGGCGGGTGACGCGGTGGTGTCATTTCCAGTTAAATCGTTCAGCAGTCGGCGGCGAGACCAGACCAAAGCGGAGGCTGCGCCGCAATCATAGGGGACGGATGCTCCAGCTGAGGTGCAGCTTCGGCAGCGCGCAGCGCCAGTCACTGTCAAAGGCCTCGATGCCGATTTGCGGTAAAACGCGGGCACCTGCGCGCTAACCCAAGAGCCCCCCGATGCTCCCGCTCTCCCGCAATAACATTCAGGCGGTCATTCCGGTAGAATGCCGGCCCGGGAGGTGCCGGCGCCGGAGGATGTTCCGTGGCCGGTTATACCATCTCGACGGCCATGGAGGTAAAATTTTGTCTTCCTACCCAGGCCCTGCCGGCGTTACACCTACTGGACCGTATACACGGGCTAGGCCAAACGAGCCGGTAGACGGTTCGATGGCCTGAAGGGCCAAAGGAACATAGCCCAGGGTTTACCCTGGGAAGGCGTTTCCCCCCCGAATTAGCCCTGAAGGGGCGGCAGAAACCGTGAGTAACGCTTTCTGCCGCCCCTTCAGGGCTCGATCGTGATTTGACGGTTTCCCAGGGTAAACCCTGGGCTATGTTCCAGCGCCCCTTCGGGGCTGAAATCCGGTCGAAATGTTACCGAGATAAATTTGCTGAAGGGGCGGCAGAACCCGCCGGCAACACTTACTCCCTGCAGGAGATGGCCCGTCCAGAGTTGTCGCGGTATTTACCCGTCCCGGACGGGACCCCGTCGGAGGCGTTACGCGCGAGGGTTGGCCCCGCCGGAACCGGCCATTCTCAGCCCGCCGGTAAGAGGCGCCTCGCCCCTCGTACACCAGGAGACATCGTTTCATTGGCACCGGCCTGAGATCGGAGACCCCGCGACAAATGTCGCGGGGTTCTCCATAAAGGCGCGAGGTCGCGACGTTCCACGCATGGCTCATTGGCTTTCTTCGAGTCGGGCCTGTTCAGGGGTGCTGACTTCAAAATCACCCCCTGTTACTTTAGTCGTTACACCGCTTCCGTGATTGAGGCCGGTGAGGTACTGAATCTCTTCTTTGGAAAACGTTTCATCGTCACCCACTTTCGAGTAAGTCACGGAAACGATTTTTCCGTTGGATTTCAGGTAGTAGACATAAACGCGCCGCTGGGGACTACCATCGGTACGAAACTCGACCTGAATTTCGCCTTTAGGCGCGCCGCTGTGGCCCATTGCGCCAATGTGTAACCGGTGGTAGTATTTCTCGCATTGTTCAATGGTCATTCCTACATGAGCGCCAGAAAAGATTGTTTTATCATCTTGAGCTTTTGCTGCCGATGCAACAGCCAAACTGGTGGCGATTAATAAGATGGGTCTCATAATCCGGCCTCGTATCGGGCGATAACGTTTCTGGTGTGCGTTCATCTCCGGATAGATCGTTTCGATCGGCAATCCTGGACGCGATCGTCGAAGCGCGCCACGCGCAGTCTGTCCGGGAAGCCCTTACGCGAGTAGAAACCCTGAAGTCGTCGAAGCTGGTCGCTGCACAGACGGCTGCCGGCGTCGATCGGCTGGGAAACATAGCGCACGAAACGCGGCCCGTTGCGAGCACGGATGATAAAGTACAGGCCGACGGCCGCGCCGAGAGATCTTGTGCCAGAACCCACCTGAGCCCTGGCCGGCACCAAAACGGTCGAGCCGAAGGGCTTTCATGCTAAAGCAGCTGCTGCAACGGACCAGGAAAGGTGCCCATCCGCTCCTGCAAATGCGCACCCAGGTCCTCGATATAGCGGCCGGAAGAGCCTTTTCGGGGGGGGGTTGTATCCGAATTTACGGCCTGCCGAGAACCGTGCCCGGATGGCGGCTTAAACACCGGTCAGTTTACGCTTTCCCTCCTGCTCCTCGCCGCCTAGATCGTGACCCTGCGACCGATCAAGACGACGTTGTCATCCGGCAGACGGAAAAAGTCGCTGACGTGTACGGAGTTCCGCTCCATTGCGATATAGAGCGCTTGCTGCAATTTGGCCAATCCCCTGGCATCATCCCTGGGGACAATCGTGCCGTGACCGACGTAGTACACAGCATCACTGAAATTCATGGAGTAGTTTTGCGCGCACATTTGTTTGAACACCGCCGGAATATCCGGCCTCTCCATGAAACCGAAGTGCGCTGTCCCGCGCCAATAATTCGGCTGCACTTCGGTGACCACGAGGCGCTCCGAATCGTTGACCCATGGCACCGCTTCGCTAACCGCGTTCAGCACCAACAAATGTTCCGCCAGTGCCCGATTATGTTTTACGTGCCAGATCATGACCGGTGGGACAACGTGCGCAGTCCGAGTGAGAAAAATTCCTGTCCCGGAAACTCGCGGAATATTTTGCGATTCGATCGAACGCATGAACTCTTCGATCGGGACCTCCTCCTCGGGGAGGCGTTGTGCGACCGTGACGGCCCCTTGGTGCCAGATGAACATGACGGAATAGACCAGTGCGGCCAGAAGCAGCGGAACGTAACCGCCCTCAGCCACCTTGGCGAGATTCGCGAGGAAGAAACCGGCATCGATGCAGAAGAATACGCCCGCGACTGCAGCAGTAGCAAACAAGCTCCAGCCCCAGATATCGCGCATCGCGATAAACAGTAGCCCGGTTGTCAATATCATCGTTGCAGATACAGCGATACCGTAAGCGGCGGCCAGATTGTCGGACTTGCCGAAAAACAGGGTCAGGCCAATCGTGACTATCATCAGCAGCCAGTTGACAGCTCCGACATAGATCTGACCGTAACCCTCTTCGGATGTTTGTACGATCTTCAAGCGCGGCAGCCAGCCGAGTTGGATAGCTTGACGGGTCATGGAGAACGCTCCGGTAATGATCGCCTGGCTGGCGATGATAGTCGCGATTGTAGCCAGGATGACGAACGGGATCAGCAAGGGTGCAGGACACAGCCGGTAAAAAATGTTGTCCGTCGTCGGCGTACCTTCAAGCACAAGAGCGGATTGTCCTGCATAGTTCAGCACCAGACTTGGCAGGACAATAAACGACCAGGTCAATCGAATCGGGCGCGGGCCGAAATGGCCCATGTCGGCGTAAAGCGCTTCGGCTCCTGTTACACATAGAAAAACGCCGCCCAGAATGAGAAAGCTCGCAAAGCCGTTTGAGAACAGGAAGCGCATCCCATAGAGGGGGTTCAAGGCCGCAAGCACGGCTGGATGACGGGCTATGCCGGCGATACCCATAACCGCAATCACCAAAAACCATACGGACATAATCGGGCCGAAGGCCTTGCCAATCCGAGCGGTGCCCTGAGGCTGAATCGCAAAAAGAGCAATGAGGATCGCCACCGCTCCCGGCAGCACGTACGGCTCGACGGCCGGCGTCGCGATTTTGAGTCCTTCAAGCGCAGAGAGCACCGAGATCGCGGGCGTGATTGCACCGTCGCCATAAATTAATGCGGCCCCAAAAAGCCCGACTGCGACGATGACGGGCCGCTGATGCTTTTTGGTACCCAGCAGCGACATCAAGGCAAGAATGCCGCCTTCCCCATCGTTGTCGATGCTCATGGCAAAGGCGACATATTTCACTGATGTGATGATGATTAACGTCCAGATGATTAGCGACAGCACACCAAGCACAACGTCGTTTGTGGGTGTGCCGGGGGCCATGCTCAAGATGGTCTTGAGTGTATAGAGCGGGCTGGTGCCGATATCGCCAAAGACAATCCCGAGCGCTGCCAGGCCCAGGGCGGCGAGGCTGGAGCTTCGGACCGGTGGCGTTGAACCGGGATGCGGATGGTTGCTTGCTTGGAGGTTCATCGTTTGGGAGCGGGCGAGATGCTAGCGGTGCGACGTCCGGATGTCGATGACGCAGATTGCCGAGCAACGCAGGGACTTCCGTGGCGCCACGACGTAACCCGACCGAATTCCCATCTTACACCCCTTCTCAGGATGGTTGAGCCGGGTTTAGCCCTCCTTAAGGCGTCACGTCCGTACGCCCACCTTGACAAACGCCCGCCCCGCCAGGTCGGATTTGCTGAAGGGGCGGCAGAACCCAGCCCCGGGTAAAACCCCACGGCCATTTAGTTAAGGATACACGGCCGGGTATTGCTTTCGTCCCGCAGGGACGGCTGAGGTTCGGCAGGGACTTCAGTCCCTGTACGGGCGTTGCCCAGGGGTTGAGGTGCCCCGCCGGCTTTACACCTATAAGACCGTATAAACGGTCTAGGCCCAACGGGCCGGGAGAACATAGCCCAGGGTTTCACCCTTGGAACACACCCCTCCCCGATCGAGCCCTGAAGGGGCGGCACAAGGCGTCGCTCCCGGGTTCTGCCGCCCCTTCAGGGCTCGATCGTGATTTGACGATTACCCAGGGTAAACCCTGGGCTATGTTCTCCCGGCCCGTTGGGCCTAAGACCAATCCAATCCGGTGCGGAGCATCCTCCGGCGGCGACGCCCCCTCCGGCCGGCATTCTACCGGGATAGCTGCCTAAATGGTCTAGGATCAGCCGTCCCTCCGGGACGAAAGCAATACCCGGCCTGCCGCCCTTAACTAAAGGGCAGTGGGGTTAACCGTGGGGAGCGACCTTATTCCTCGTCCGAGGCCTGAAGGGCCGGCAGAAGGTGTCGCTCGCATTTTCTGCCGCCCCTTCGGGGCTAAAACCGGCTCAACCATCCTGAGAAGGGGTGTAAGTGAGTCAAAAATCCTTGAAGCATTAAACTTTAAAAGCTCCTAACTTGTCACCCTTTGAAGAACTTGAGCGCCTGGCGGGTTCGGGCGAAGACATATCGGAATGCATCCTGCTGCTGATCGCCCTGGTGCGCCGGCTTGGCTTCCAAGACTCGGGCCCGTCTACAGTTTAAGTACGGTCCGACGGCCGCGCCGAGAAATCTTGTGCCAGAACCCACCTGAGCCCTAACCGGCACCAAAACGCTCGAGCCGAAGGGCTTTCATGCGCGAGGTCAACGTCGTGGGTTTCATGCCCAGTAATGCGGCCGCCCCCCGCGGACCCGCGATCTTTCCTTGGGTCCGGCGCAGGGCGGCGGCAATGCTCTCGCGTTCGCGTTCCCTGAGCTCCGCCCGTGTGAAAATGGATGCCTGGGGAGAATCGAATCGCGCCAGGCCGCCCTGCTCAGCGGAAGGCTCCAACGAACGGGTCCTCGGGCGTTCGAGGTCAAGGCTCAGCTGCCCGTTCTGCGCCAGGATGAGCGCGCGTTCCACCACGTTTTGCAACTCACGCACGTTGCCGGGCCAATCGTACGCTTGCAGTTGTTCCACTTGGCTCGTCGTGAGCGGGGGAACGTTCACTTTCAGGCGCCTCGCCGACGTTCGTAAAAAGTGCGCCGCCAGAAGGGCAATGTCTCCCCGGCGCTCCCGTAGCGGGGGCATTTCGATCGGAAACACGCTGAGCCGGTAGTATAAATCCCGGCGGAAGGTCCCGGCTTCAACCGCCTGCTTCAAATCCCGGTTGGTCGCGGCAATGATCCGGACATCGGACGTCACGGTTCGGTCATCGCCGACGCGTTCGAACTGCTGGTCCTGCAACACCCGAAGCAGTTTGGCTTGCAGGCCCAACGGCAGTTCGCCGATTTCGTCCAGAAAGAGCGTGCCGCCTTCGGCCACCTGGAACCGGCCCATGCGGTCCTTCACCGCCCCGGTAAATGCACCTCGGACGTGGCCGAAGAATTCGCTTTCAAACAGGTGCTCAGGCAGGGCGCCGCAGTTGACCTTGACGAACGGCCGCTGCCGGCGCGCGCTGCGTTCGTGCACCGCACGCGCAGCCAGTTCCTTGCCGGTGCCGGACTCGCCCGTGATGAGCACGGTGACCGCCGTGTGGGACACCAACTGAAGCTGGCTGAGCACTTTCGACAAAGCCGGGGAAGCGCCCAGGAGATCCCCGAAAGCGAACGCTTCTTTAATCTCGGTTTGCAGGTACTCGTTTTCCCGTTCGAGTTGGGCGCGCAGCCGCTCAAGTTCTTCAAAGCTGCGGGCGTTAACGATGGCCACCGCAGCATGATCGGCAAAGGTGCGAAGCCAGCGAAAATCGCTCTCGGTAAGGCGGGCCCTGCTGAAAAGGCCGAGGACGCCGAGCACGTCGTCTCGGAATTTCAGGGGATGGCCGGCAAAGCTCCGAAGCCGCTCGCGGATCACCCAGTCGGGCCGGAGTACCCAAGGCTGGCCCGCGCTCAGGTCCGGGATCAGCACCGATTCGCCCGACTGGGCAATCACACCGACCTTTCCGACGCCGAAGGGAAAGCGGCTGAAGCTCCCGTTGAGCCGCGACCAGTCTTCCCCCGCTGCCAACGGCCGTCCGGCACTGGCCGCGAGTTGAAGGCAGCCGGTTTGGCCGCGGCAATCCCGTTGAGCGCTGGCGTGCGGTTCCGCCGCACCCGGGTCGACGTACCAGAGGCGAACCAACGCCACATCGGGTGCTTCGGCGATGCCCTGAACGATGGTCCGCATCACGGACTCCAAACGGCGTTCTTGCGCCACCGCCAGGGCCACGCGCTGAAGGGCTTCAACGTTCACGGCGCAATGTGGCTCCAGGATCTCGCCGTTCAAAACGAGATTTCGAGGTTTTTACGAAGGTTCGTTACCTCCCTGGACGGGTTCAGGACGCGTAATCCGCCCTTCAAACCATCCGCTTGGAGCGGCGTGGATAATGTGGCGCGCTTCGTGCTTTAATTTAATCTGATCAGGCGCGCGCGGGGTCGCCGAGCACAAACACCAGGTCAACGAAGACCTTCCGGCCTCTATCCGGGCTTGACTCCGCATTCACGCTTAACAAACAGGATGATCGCAAAATCAGGAGGAAAAGTGGGAACAATTGTATCGGTTAAGTCTCAATAAGACGATCCTGCTTTATCAACCTGACGCGGCTTCCGCCCTTGATGGCGCGTTGCGATCGGCAGGCATCCGGCTCCTCGAAGGCGAAACCCTATGCCCGACAACTATTTCCAGACCGTGCTCACGCCCGCCGTGCAACAAGCCCAGGACAAGTACTTCGGGGAGCATCAAATCGCGGAGAATGCACCCAAGGGCGACGAGCTTACCCAGGACGAAGCGGACTTTATCGCCTCGCGCGACAGCTTCTATATCGCGACCGTCGGCGAGACCGGCTGGCCCTACATTCAACACCGCGGCGGTCCTCCGGGCTTCATAAAGGTGCTGAGCCCTCACCTTATCGGCTTCGCGGATTTCAAGGGCAACCGCCAACTGGTCAGTACCGGTAACCTCACGACGACCGATCGGGTTGCCCTCTTCCTGATGGACTACCCGAACCGCACCCGGCTCAAGCTGCTTGGCCGCACCCGCGTGCTTTACGGGCGCGAGCATCCCGAACTGGTCGATCAGCTCGCCCCCGAATCACTCCGCCGCAAGGTGGAACGGCTCTTCCTCATCCGGGTTATTGGCTACGATTGGAACTGCCCGCAATACATCACCCCGCGGTTTACCGCTTCGGAGGTGGAGAAACTGATCCTGCCGTTAAAGGCCCGCATCGCCGAGTTGGAAGCCCGGCTCGCCGCACGCGACGGCTCCCCTGACCTGGAGAAGCATCGTTGAAACGACAACGTCCGGGCCCTCCCCGCCCGGGAATTTACACCACAACGACCAATCCATCCCCACCCGTCAAGAATATGGACGCCCGCAACCTGTCCGTTCCGGGTCATTTTGCCCTGGAAACGCACGGAGAAGAAATTGCCGCCCGAATCGAGGCTTTCCTGAAGCAGCACCAACCAATGCCCTGATCTGATATTCAGTGAAGCCGGGCCGGCCCTCAAAGCCGTTCCGGCGCCTGAAAAATCCTCTACCGGAAACCGCCATGAATATTCATCGTGAAGACACGGCCATTGTGTTCATCGATCCCCAAAACGAGGTGTTGAGTGAACGAGGCCTCGCGTGGCCCCTGGTCCATGAAAGCCTCCGGGAAAACCAGACCATTGACAACATGGAGCGCCTGTTCCAGGCAGCGAAGGCCCAGGGTTTCGAAGTGTTTATATCCCCGCACTACTTCTACCCTATCGATCAAGGCTGGAAGTTCAACGGGCCGCTCGAAACCGAGGAGGCCCGCTCCGGTATGTTTGCGCGCCGGGGCGTCTTAAACCTTGAGGGCCTTGACGGGTCCGGCGCGGACTGGCTTGCGCGTTTCAAGCCCTACATCGAAGACGGCAAGACCGTCGTGGTCGCGCCGCACCGGGTGTGGGGCCCGGAGACCAATGACTTGGTTCTGCAGCTCCGGAAACGCAAGGTCAGCAAAGTCATCCTGGGCGGCATGCTTGCCAACATGTGCGTCGAATCGCACCTGCGCGAACTGCTCGAGCAAGGGTTCGAAGTCGCCGTAGCCAAAAATGCGACGGCGGCGCCGAGGCACCCCGAATGGGGCGACGGCTACCAGGCGGCGCTTATTAACTTTGCATTTCTCGCCCACGCGGTCTGGACGACGGACCAAACCATCCGCGCAATGAAGCACGGCCAGCCGTAGGACGGGTTGCCGAGAGTGATCCGTCCATGAACGTGATAGACACCACGACGGCCTCGAAACAAACTGGAGGTCGTGCCTGAAAAGGCCCTCAACGCCAAAACCTTAATCACTCCACTGAATGACCTATCCGCAATCCTATGAGGCCATCGTCATCGGGGGCGGCAAGGGCGGCAAGACGCTGGCGATGTATCTCGGCAAGCACGGGTACAAGACGGCCCTGGTCGAACGCGATCCCCTGATGATAGGCGGCGGTTGCATCAACGTCGCCTGCATCCCCACCAAAACGTTCATTGCCAGCGCCCGGCTGGTTCACTCGATCCGGCAGGCCGCTGAGTTCGGTATTCGGGTGGAGGGGGTTGCGGTTGACTGGCCGGCCGTCCGGAAACGCGTTGAAACCGTGGTGTCGGACATGCGGGCGTTGAACCTGAAGAACTTCACCTCCGTTCCAAGCCTTGACTTCATCCTGGGCACCGGCCGTTTCTTGGGCCCGGGCCGAGTCGAGGTGACGCAGACTGACGGCGCGACCCGGCAGCTGAGCTCCAGCCGCATTTTCATCGACACAGGCACCCGCCCGGCGGTGCCGGACCTACCCGGCTTGCGCGACGTCCCGTTTCTCACCAGCGACACCATCCAAAAACTCGAAGCCGTGCCTGCACGCCTGCTGGTGCTCGGGGCGGGCTACATCGGCCTGGAGTTCGCCCAGATGATGCAGCGGTTCGGGAGCCGGGTGACCGTTCTGGAGCGGGGCGGGCAAATCCTCAGCCATGAAGACGCGGACATCGCCGAGCTGCTTGCAAACCATTTGCAAAGCGAAGGGGTTGAATTTCATCGCCAGTCGGCCGTCAAGGAGGTGCGCCCGTTGCCGGACGGTCAAGCGGCGGTCGCTTACGAAATGCCCGAAGGTAGAAGGGAATGGATCGGAACCCACCTGCTGGTTGCCCTCGGGCGCGCCCCGGTGACGAAGGACCTGGAGTTAGCCGCCGCCGGGGTTGAAACCACGGCCAAGGGCTTCATCAAGGTTAACGACCGCCTGGAAACAAACGTCCCAGGCATCTGGGCGCTGGGGGATGTAAGCGGCGGACCCCAATTCACGCACGCGTCCCTCGACGATTTTCGAATCCTTCGCGATAACGTGTTCGGCAAGGGGGCACGCTCGCGCAGCGATCGGCTCGTGCCTTCCACCCTGTTCACCGACCCGGAACTGGCGCACGTGGGGCTTACCGAAAAAGAAGCAGTTGCCCGGGGATTGGAGGTCCAGGTGCTCCGGGTGCCGATCACGGCCCTGACCGTGCCGCGGGCGAGGACGACCGGCCGAATGGAAGGATTGCTGAAGGCCACCGTCGACAAGCCCACCCAACGGATTCTGGGTTGCACCCTGTTGGCGGCCGAAGCCGGCGAGATGATCGGCACCGTGCAGGCCGTCATGATGGCGGGACTGCCCGCCACTGCGCTGCGCGACGCGGTGCTGTCCCATCCGACGATGGTGGAAGGGTTTAACGCCCTGTTTGCCGCTTCATAACCCCCCAGGCACCGTTTATGGCTTCATCTAACCGATTCGACGGCAAGGTTGTTCTCATCACGGGCGGCACCAGCGGGCTCGGGCTCGCCACCGCCCGGCATTTTTTGTCCGAAGGGGCACAGGTTATCATCACGGGACGACGTCCGGATGCACTCGAAACCGCCGGCAAGGAACTAGGCGGAAACGTGATCGGGGTCCGAGGGGACGTGTCGAAGCTTGATGACCTGGACCGCCTCTTCAGCGTCATCAGGGACCGGGCGGGCCGGCTCGACGTCCTTTTTGCCAACGCCGGCGGCGGCGGGTTTGTGCCGCTGGAACAAGTGACCGAGGCCCACTTCGACAAGTACTTTGACATCAACGTGAAGGGCACGCTTTTCACCGTCCAGAAAGCGCTGCCGCTGATGACCGGCGGCGGCGCGATCGTCATCAACGGCTCCATGGTCTCGATCAAAGGCGTTCCCGGTTTCGGGGTCTACGCGGCGACGAAGGCGGCGTTGCGGTCCTTCGCGCGGACGTGGGCGGCCGAGTTCAAGGGGCGCAACATTCGCGTCAACGTGATCGCACCGGGCACGGTGGTAACGCCCGGTTACAACACCGAACTCGGCATGAACGACGAGCAGATTGAAGCGTTTGCGTCCCAGGCGGCCGCCGGCGCACCCCTCGGCCGCACCGGCACGCCCGATGAGATTGCCAAAGCCGTCGCCTTCCTTGCTTCTGACGAGAGTAGCTTCATCACCGGCATCGAGCTCTTCGTCGATGGAGGTAGCGCGCAGGTCTGATACCAATCAGACAGTTATCTTGGTGGAATGTCGACCGGGTTTGCGCCCCGAAGGAGCCGGAGAACTTAGCACAGCGTGTCAGCGTCACATCGGTCTAAGGCCCAACGGGCCGTGAGAACTTACATCGGTGTGCGAATAGGTTGAGCCGGTGTTTGCCCCGGAGGAGCAGCCGAAGCGCAGCGCGGTACTTCAGTGCCGGGAAGGGCAGACACACATCACCCTCAAGAAGCTCTACATGAACACGGAAACCGAAAAGAGAGAAATTGCCGAACAATTCCTGAACGCGATGCGGACGCGCGATGCGGACGTCCTCAGGTCAATCCTGGACAAAAGCGCCGTGTGGAGCCTGCCCGGAAACAGCCTCATCTCCGGAGAAGCACGGGGAGTCGATGCCGTTATCGGGCGGGCGCAAACCATCCGGGACCACGGCATGTCTTTTGCCGTCAAGCGCATCCTCATCGGATACCACGGAGCTGCGCTCTCGTTACACAACACGGCGCAGCGCGGGACCCTGGTATTCGACCAGGATCTCACTACGGTTTTGAGAATCCGGGATGGCAAGGTTACGGAGATCGATACTTATATGTCCGACGTGGAAATGGTGAACACGTACTTCGCGCAAACGCGCTGAGCTTTACCCGATGTGAGTAAGACGGTCAGACGTAACCTACCCGCGTCGGTTCGGCAGCGCCTGCTGAACCTGAGCCGGGATCGACAAGAACCGTTCAACGCGACCCTGGTGCGTTATGCGATTGAATGCCTCTTCTATCGCCTGAGCGTGTCACCCTATGCCGATAGATTTCTCCTGAAGGGTGCAATGCTGTTTGCCACTTGGTCAGAGACTCTTCATCGGCCAACTCAAGACGTCGATGCGCTGGGTTATGGCGATCCGGATGCGGGCGAGCCGATCAGTAAAGTTCTACCAATCCTACATCTTCCCGCATCAAGGCTACCTGAATCTCTCCTCGGTTCCCAGGTGCCCGGCCAGCGTTACACCTGGCAGACCGTATAAACGGTCCAGGCGCAACGGGCCGGCAGACGGTTTGATGGCCTGAAGGGCCAAAGGAACTTAGCCCAGGGTTTACACGACTTTTGACACTCCCGCTATTTTCCCAGCAGGACGATCTGACCCTGGGGTGTCTGAGAGCCGCCAGCTTTCTCGACGCTCACTGCGAAAGCGCCGGCGGTTCCAACGGCTTTAGCGGGTGTGAAATTTACCCTGCCCAACCCCGATGCAGGATAGGGCACCAGGCCGGCGCTGATCGGTTGCGGGCTTTTAGGATCAATGACCCAGAGCTGGTAATTCTTGCCCGGCGGCGGCGCGGGTAGATCGTGCATCTCGATAAGGCCGGCATTCTTTGCCTCGTCCCAAATCACCACAGCCCGGGCGCGGGCATAAGCGTCGATTTGCGCTTGGAGGGTCGTGATCTTCAGTTGTGAGAGCAGGTCCTGACGGCGCAAATCGGCCAGCGCTTCCTCCAGGCGCACCTCTTTATCCCGCAACCTAGTCAGCTTGCGTTCCGTCCGGATACGGCTACCCGCAAGGACTGCGCACATCAGGGCTAAGCAAGCCGCAAGCGCCCAGGGGACCAATGTACCGCGGATGAAATTCTTACCCTCAATTTTGGGATTTTCTCGTACGATCCGAGCAGGCAAGTCCGACGGGGGCGCTGCTGGAGGTGCCGCGAGGGCAAACAAGGCAAATGCCTCCTCGATTTCGCAGGTGAATTCACGCAGCTCCCGATCCTGCGTAAGCGCGGCCCGAAACCGCTGTTCCTTTAACCAAGCCAACTCGCCCAATACGTACTTGACGGCCAGTTCTTCCTTAGCTTCGTCCATGAAGTCCTCCCGTGACAAAGCTTCTCAGTTTGACCAAACCACGGCGGATCCGCGCTTTCACCGTCCCCAATGGGGTCTCCAGGCGTTCTGCAATCTGCTCATGCGTCAATCCGCCAAAGAAGGCGAGTTCCAATGCCTGACGTTGTTCCGGCGCAAGTTGTTCAAGCGCACAACGCACCTCGGCCCGGCGCTCGCGCAGAATCGGTTCCTGCACGGACTGCTCGTCAATTCCCGTTTCGAGGTCGGCTGCTCCGGTCGCCGATTCGCGCAACCGCTCATCGCGTTGACGGATCCGGAGTTTATCGATGGCTTTATGGCGCACGATCAACACTGCCCAGGCGAAAACGCTGCTCCGGCACGGATCGAAGGATGGCGCCTTGCGCCAGATGTAGGTGAAGCCTTCCTGCAGTACATCCTCGGCTTCGGCGGCGTCGTGCACCATCCGCAGGGCCATGCCGTACAGGGCCGGCGCAAGACGCTCGTATAAGGCGCTGAACGCACGGTCGTCCCCCCGGGCAACCCGGCGCATGAGTTCTGCGTTGAACTGGTTTTCCGATTCGTCCACGGCCCAAACGATCAATGATCAAGCAAATTCGGTTATGGTTTTACGTTCCGGGGGTCGGGCCAAGTCAAGCGCAGACCGTTTAATCCTGCCGGATTCGCGCATGGAGGCAAGCCGTCCGTCCGTTGGAACCGCGCGAACCCTTCGGCGCGCGTTTGTGCGTCAGGGGGTCCCATCAAAAGTCATAATGAATTTCATAGAGTTGGTCGATCGCAAGGGTGATTATTGGTAAGTACACAGGGTGAAAAGAAAATGGCAGGCAGATCGTCCGGGCGCATGTTAAAACGCTTCTGCCGGACCTATTCGCTGCGGTTATGCAGGGGCGCTCTGCTTTCAGAGGTTTGCAACCTTCGGTACCGAATCTCCATCGCTGACCTAGCCATAAAATCCGCTGGTTGGTTTCGTGGTTCACTGCCTTTGATTTTCCGCCGGTCACCCTGGCTCGCAGTCAACGCTGCATCCGTTTTCGGCTTTCACGCGCACCTTTCATCAAGATATGGAGCGTTCCTTATGCGCACTCGGCTTTTGGTCTTAACGGCCCTTGCTTTGTCGGCGCCCGGCAAGAGCCTGGCAAACCCACCGGCAATTGATTGGGAACCGTGGTCAGAGGACGTATTCGCCCGGGCGCAACAGGAGCACCGTTTCGTCCTGCTCGATCTCGGCACGGGGTGGTGCCACTGGTGCCACGTCATGGAGAAAGTGACGTACGAAGACCCGAAAGTGATCGAGCTCATTCAGGCTCGTTACCTCGCCGTTCGCGCCGATGCGGATGCGCGCCCGGACCTTGCCAACTGCTACGAGGATTACGGATGGCCGGCGACAATCGTCTTCGGTCCCGACCGCGGTGAGATCGTCAAGCGTCGTGGTTACATCCCGCCTCGCCCCATGGCTGCGATGCTTCAGGCAATCATCGATGACCCGACCCCGGGTCCTTCGGTCCTACCCGAGCCGGTCCTAACGCCCGGCGGTGAAATGGAGCTCAGGCCGGAGGCGCGTGACCGGTTTCGCCAGGTCCTTTTCGAGAACTACGACGACCGCCGTGCAGGTTGGGGCACGACCCAGAAGTTCCTGCCGTGGGACATTATTGAATATTGCATGGGTGAAACGCTTGGCGGCGACCGGCGTGGCGGGCGTTTCGAGCGAATGGCGCGTGAAACGCTTGCCGCTAACCTTAGGTTGATCGACCCGGCCTGGGGCGGCGTTTACCAATACTCGACTGACGGGGATTGGGACCATCCGCATTTTGAAAAGATCATGCAAATGCAGGCAGAAAACCTGCGGATTTACGCTCAGGCCTACGCAGTGTGGCATGATCCCATCTATCTGCAGGCCGCCCGGCAGATTCACCGGTACTTGAGAGATTTTCTTACCGCGCCCGCCGGCGCGTTCTACACCAGTCAGGATGCCGACCTCATCGAGGGCGAACACGCCGGAAACTATTTTGCGCTCAACGACGGGGCGCGCAGGCGGCTCGGCATTCCGCGGGTAGACACGCATATCTACGCACGCGAAAACGGCTGGGCCATCCATGCACTCGCCATCTTCTACGAGGTTGCGGGTGAGCCGGGGTACCTGTCTGACGCGGTCCGCGCGGCGCACTGGATTTTAGAGCACCGCAGCCTGGGCGAAGGCGGTTTTTCCCACGACGCCAATGATCCGGCCGGACCTTATCTGGGCGACAGCCTGGCGATGGGACAAGCGTTTCTCAGCCTCTACGCGGCAACAGCCGACCGTGCCTGGCTCACAAGGGCTGAGGGGGCGATGGATTACCTTTCGGCGCACTTCAAGGCTGAAGTTGGTTACCTCACTGCAGCCGGCGGCACCGCATTGGGAGCCAGGCCGCAGGTCGACGAGAATGCGACCGTTGCGCGTTTCGCCAATCTACTTTACCACTACACGGGTGAATGGCGCTTCCGGCAAGCAGCTGAACACGCAATCCGGTTTCTCGTGCTGCCGGCAGCGGCAGAGCGCCGCGGCTTCCAGGTTGCCGGCTTCCTGCTGGCCGACCGCGAATTTAACGCGCTGCCCGTCCACGTGACCGTAGTGGGCCGAAAAGATGACTCAACGGCCCAGGCTTTGTTCAAGGCGGCGCTCCAGCAACCGGCAACTTACAAGCGGATTGAATGGTGGGACGCCCGGGAAGGCACGTTGCCAAATCCGGACGTCCAATACCCTGAGTTGGCGACCCCAGCGGCATTCGTCTGTACGGACCGCAGTTGCTCTGCGCCCGTCCTGTTACCCGCTACGCTCGACCGCGTGCTGCGCCGGTTGCCGCGTTGAGAACACCGTAGATTACCGGCAGTACCCTCGCCAGCGCCGCATGCATCCGGTTCTCGAGGATGGTCGCACCTAAGTGAAAACTAAATGGGGCTTCCGGGAGAATGGGCCCGAGGAAATCAAAGAAATCGCATGATCCCCGCGTTTGGAACTGATCAGAGGATTAACCTGGAGATGGCGGTAGAGCGTTTTTACCAGCCACTGTACCGGTTCGCTTACGGGCTGACGCACAACGACGAAGCCGAAGCGCTGGACCTGACCCAGCAGACCTTTTTGCGCTTGGTCCGGCACGGCCACCCGTTGCGCGCGCCCGACAACGTCCAACGCTGGTTATTCACCACTTTACGCCGGGAATTTTTGCGCTCGGCGCGCCACCGGCGCCGGCGCCCGCAGGTGGCCTTTCGGGCCGGCGAGCACGAGCGCGCCGCCCAGGACGCAGCGGGGTGGGTCGTCAGCGGCGGCGAGGAGGCCGCGGCTTGGGCGTTAGACGCGCCGGCCATCCTGGAGGCTTTGGCGCAGGTCGAGCCGGCCTGCCGCGCGGCGCTGCAGCTCTACTACTTGGCCGAGTTATCCTGCCGCGAGATCGCTTGCGCGCTCGGCATCCCCATCGGCACGGTCATCTCGCGGTTAGCCCGCGGCAAGGACCAGTTGCGGGTCAGGTTGAGCCACTTGCCCGCCCATCCCGAGTGAAAGGGTGACCCCAAGGGATCGGGGCCACGTCACCCGTCCAACTCTGAGCTGACGGCAATCAAACCGGACCGGCAGAATCATGACTAACGTTGCCGGACAGACGGGAAACGAGCGTGACGCGGTGCGGGACGGCCCGGTTTCGCAGGCCCGAAACCGGTTCGTGCTCCGGCGCATTTTGAGGGCGAGAACGCTGCTACTCGTCGGACTGAATGCCGCCGGCGCGGTTTCGCTGCTCGGGACCATGCTGCTGATCAAACTGGGCCTGCGGCGGACGCCTGATCCCTGGCGGCGGACGCTTGGCCTTGGCCTGCGTTCCGAGGGGTGCAAGTTCGCTCTGAGCGCGTTCGGTCTCCGGCTTGCAGCCGAACCCCCGACGGGCGCACCAGTTTCTGACCGTGAGCAGGAGGAGCAGCTCGCCGAGCGCCTGGCCGGATTTCTCCGGAACGAGCCGGACGCGCACTTCGTGCTCCGGCAGGACCGTTTCTGCACGTGTCGCGTGCCGAGCCCGCAGGTCGACGTCACGCTCGCCCGGTTTTCGCCTTCCGGAGAACTGCAGTCGATCCGGCCCTTCCTCGACGATCGTCAGGCGCTCGCCCCGGGGGAATCCGACCGCTTCGAGATCGAAGGAGACGTTATCGAGGAATACAACCGGACGCGCCACCTGCCCGAGCGCACCCGGGCCAGGGTGCTCGTTCCCAACCTGCGAAGGCGGTGGGGCGGGCGAGAGAACGCGCCGGTGCGCCGGCAGCTGAGAACCTCGTACGGCGAGCGAATCGTGAGGAGCGTCTGCCTCTCATTTGAGCTCGCCGCGTCGGAATCTGACAAACGCTTTGAACCGCCGGACTTCCGCTTTCGCAGGGTGATCGGGTTGGGTTTTTTGAATTTCGTGTGCCGGAGGCTGCCTGACGGCGCCGTCGATCTATGGATGCAGGTACACCATACCGGCGGCGACGGCGTGCCCATGCAGGAGCTTCTTACGCGGCTCGAGAGCGCATGGGGCGCTGATGACCAGACATTTTATCCCGCTGATCGTGGCAACCTACCCGAACCTGTGCCTTGCTGCGCGTCGCCACAGGAGCGCCCGCTTCATGTCATAACCGATTTCATCGATTTCGCGCCCCTGCTTGCTTTACGCAAAGGGTTGAACCAGCGGTCGGCCAATGAAATTGCCGGGAACATCCCGGTCGGATGCCTTCTCCTTTGGTGCCTCGCACACCGGCCTGAGTTCGCGGGCGTCACTTTTGCCAGCACGGTCGACGTTCCGGCTACTGACACCCAGGCACGCGCGGTGGATTTTGTGCCGATCCGTCCGGGCGCTTACATGCAGACGGGGCTTGGCGGATTTGTGGCTTTTGTGGACGATTTTCGCCGGCGGACTGACCAGTCTCGCGCCCGTCAGAGCGCCGGTTATAAAGCGATGCGGCGGCTGGCCCTCTTACCGCCCGCGCTCGCATCCGCGGCGCTGCGGATGAATCCGGAGGCGGCCCGTTCGGCGTTCGGCAGCGTAGGCGTGTCGATTGTTAAAGAAGGCAAAGTGGGGGTGGGCACGATGGCAGACGCCGGTTTCGACGGCGGCTTCATCGTGATCGGGAGTATGTCGCTGCCGTGCTCGGGCGGCGGTACCACCACCTCGGTCAGCATCAAGGGAGAGCCCGCCGCCATCCGGCGGTATCCGCTGGCGATCCGCCAAGCGATTAAGGTGAGCAGCGCCGCTCTCGGGCTGGAACAGGGGCTTGGGTCCTGACGTTTTTGGGCATCCGCTCTTCCCGGCGGGCCATCCGCTTCGCCCGCACGTCTCGCCGTTGCCCGACCGGCCCTCCATCGCGGCAGGCAACAGCTTTTGAGCCGTATCGTCGAGCCCGTCCTGCCAGTCATACCATTTACACAATTATTTCGGTAGAATTCCGGCGGGAGGAGGTGCTGCCGGATGCTCCGCACGGCGTTACATCGGTCTTAGGCCCGACGGGCCGGTAGAACATAGCCCAGGGTTTACCCTGGGTAACCGTAAAATCACGATCGGGCCCTGAAGGGGCGGCAGAACCCGTAAGCAACGCCTTCTGCCGCCCCTTCAGCAAACCCAACCCGGCGGGGCGGGCGTTTGTCAAGGTGGGCGTACGGACGTGACGCCTTAGGAGGGCTAATTCGGGGGGGAAACGCCTTCCCAGGGTAAACCCTGCGCTATGTTCCTTTGGCCCTTCAGGCCATCAAACCGTCACCCGGCCCGTTGGGCCTCGGCTGTTTATACGGTTTAATAGGTGTAACTCCGGCAGGGCGCATGGGGAGGAAGACAAGATTTTACCTCCATGGCCGTCGAAATGGTATCAGCCGCCCCGACCGGAAGTTCAACCATTGGTCGCTCTGCGCCGCGATCTGCGGTGACGCCCGCGAGTCTGATTGCGTGGACCTTTCGCCGCCCAGCAGACGGAGAAGGTTCACCCAGCCAAGCGATTCTTTCTTAACTGGACGGTGGAACCGGAGCTGATGGTTGCGAAGAGCCAGCCTTTTCTCGCGACGACTTCGAACAGAAATTCGAGCGCTTCAATGTGGCGTCGCGCTTCCGTCAGGTCCTTTCCCCAGGCATAAAGCCCATGGCCGGCGATCAGAAAGGCGTATCCGAACGGAGGGCGGCCGGGGTCGCGCAACCGCTTCGCCAGCCGGCACGCCAGGTCAGGGATATCCTGCGTATTGGAAAAGACCTCTACCCGCACCGTGACTTCGTGGGTTGTGATCCCGGCAAGCGCCTTCAGCATTTCGTAGCCACTGATCTCAACGTAACCACGGGTGGCGCCCGCTTCCGAGAGCAACGTGCCCCAGATCGAGTGCGTGTGCAGCACCGAACCCGCTTGGGCATATCGGGCGAGTGCGACGTGCAAGAGCACTTCGGCGGAAGGCTTCCGCCCGGAGTCGCACACGCATTTTCCATTCTCGCCCACCATCACGAACTGTTCCGGCGTTAGCCGCCCCTTGTCGAAGCCGCTGCAGGTCACGAGCAACCGCAGCGGGTCGCGTGCGGTCACGACGCTGTAATTGCTGCTGGTCGCGAGGGACCACCCGCGGTGATGGAAGTCCCGGCCGGTCTCAATGAGACCCTGCATTTCGGGAGTAACGGCTTGCGTGTCCATATCGCGCCTTCAATTGCATCGGCATGGGTTGAGGGGCGGCACACCCCGGAGGTGCCGGCGCACCTCCTCCGCAGCAGCCTGGGCGGCGATGGTAACCGTCTTGACCGAGGCGCCGGCAATGTGCGGCGTCACGGTCA
>JAFBAP010000070.1 GCA_019247695.1 Verrucomicrobiota bacterium
ACCTGCTTCCGCAGGCCTGATCGATGCTCAAGGACAGGCGATTCGCCGCCTCAGACCACCCCCTGCCCTCGGCGGCTTCGGCGAGGTAGCGTCTGGCGTCGGCAAAGCGGTGGGCCATCGAGGCGACCTGCGCGTGGATGAGCGCCGTTCGCGACGATTCCGCGTCCACGCGATCAAGGTGACTAACCAGAGCCCCCAGGCGGTCGAGCGCACTTGGATCCCCGACAAACTGCAACGTCAATTGCTCCTGCTCTACGAGGTACTCTGCGATGCCTGGCCGCAACGGCGCTTGCCAGAATCGGCTCCAGGCCTGCTGGCGCGCGCTCTCCAGGTTGTTAACGGCGATGTCGCCATCCGTGACCGGATAAACCAGATTGATTTCCGACGCTTCGATCATTTCAGGGCCCCAAAGCGTTTTTCCAGGCCTTCGAAGCCGGTTTTCATCAGGGTGGCAACGATGGTCCTCACGATCAGGGTCGGTTGGTTATCGGCCAGAAACTGCACGCGCCACCCGACGGAGCTGCCGGACCCCTTGGGTTTGACGTCGAACGTTCCCGTGTAGTCCACGACCCCAAATCCACTGACGTTCGTGTAGCGGTAGACCCTTTGCGACTGGTCGATGGCTTCAAGGCGTTCGATGATCCGCTTGCCGTCGATCGTTTCGATGGTGCGCAACTGGCCGACGCCTTCGCCGGTCAGCTCTATGTTGGCGATCAGGGGGTGCCACCTGCCGCCAAACGGCCCGACCACCGCCCAGACCTGATCCGGAGGCGCCGCCAGGTCCACGCCGTCGGCCACAGCCTGCAACTCCGTATTCGGCGAAGCCTCGTAGGGAAACGTCTTGGTGCCAGGCTTGGTCGGATTGGCGGAGCCACCTTGCAGGTACTCCCGGTCGTTGTTGACCATCCACGTAAGCATGAGGTCGACCACGTCCGCGTCGACGGTACGGCCGCCGCCCGTCTGGTAGGCCTTTCCCCGGAGCGTGCTCTTTTCGATCTCAAAAAAGCTTGCGTCGCTCATCGGCTTGGACGCATCGAACAGCAAAAAGTCGTCCAGGTAGACGTTGGCGGCGGCGGCGATCTCTGCGGGCGTCCAGTCCGCCTTGCCGTCGCGCAGGTCCCACTCGGTCAGGCTATCCACCAGGCGCTGGCGAAACAAAGGCTTGAGCCCTTCTGCCAGCGCAAATGGGGTCTGCTGATTCCACAAATCCCGTAGGTCATCGACGCCTTCCAACCCCCCATTGTTCAGGCGCATGTTGGTCTGCTCCGGGCGGCCCACCCAGTCGTAACGCAGCGGCGGACGCTCCACGGGATTATTGCCCGCCGCCAAAGGGGTGGTTTCCGCAATCGCGCCGAAGAGCGAGCCTTCGCTGGGGTTGAGCACGCGTTGGGTGTCGAATTCGATGACGATCGCCAGCACGTTGTCATGCTCCAACAGGTTGGGAACTTTTGTCGTCCCCCCCACCCATGCGAGTAAGAAGGGGTCGGAGCGCAGGCCCGCAAATACCCGGAATACCCCATCCGGCGTCGATGCGCCGTTTTCGTCATTGACCACAAAACGCAGCGTCTGGCCCCCAGGACACGTCAAGGTGCCGCGCTGGACCGTTTTCCCGCCTTCGGGTTCGAGCAGGCCAAACCGGCAGCTGAAGCGATACTCTTTATCCCCTGGCGTGAACTTCGCATCTTTGCCGGTGCCGGCCAGCGCCACCCTGCGGATGACGATTGAGTGGTTCACCGCGTTGGAGAACACCGCCGTCACCCCCGCCGAGGGAAAGACGTTCGCGGCCAGCACCGTATGGGCGGGGTTTTCGGGGCTGGTGAACGCGAACAGATCGGTGAGATCGGCCGCCGGGTCACCGATCTGCCGTGGACCGTCGATATGGTCTGACATGGCGATCCTCCTGCGTGGCTACCGGTTCACTGTCCCGTGGGCCCTTCCCATTTCATGTGCCCGGTGGTCGCGTCAGGTGGGCCCCCAAAGGGCGTGACCCGGCCCGCTTCCTCAGGGATGGATTTCAGGTACTCAACGAGCGCCCAGCGCTGCTCGTCGGTTAACAGCGGGCCAATGACGCCGTTTCCCCGGGGGCCCTCCTCGAACGAGTGGCCGGCATTCGAGTTGCCCTCCAGGGTCGTGTCCATGAGGAACTTGCCCGAGTTGCCCGTGGTGTCCACCCCCACCTTGGCCGGGTCAAAGTCCCGGCCGACGTAGAATTTCTTCGTCCGTTGCGCCGCCGGGACCAGCATCTCGTACAGGTTGGGCACCGACCCGTTATGCATGTAAGGCGGTTCTGCCCAAATGCCGTCGCGGGGCGCAGCCTTGTACGAGCGCTCCGGCGGATGCGGCAGGGGATATTCCCGGTAGCCGTGGAGCTTGACCTCCTCTTCCGGGGTCAGACTAAGTTTCTTCAATGCCGTCTCCAAAAGGCTTCTGCTCACGAAGGGTTCAAAGACCTTAGTGGGCACGACGGGACGACCTTGGAATGGGGGCGGCAGGTAGGGGGCCAGTTGGGCGGTCAACACGTACGGCTGAAAATCTTCGAACTGCATCGGGTCGGTGCCGATGTATGTTTGCGGCACGATGCCAACTTCAAGGAAGCGCTTGCCGTACTTGTTGGGTTCGGTCCATGCGTAGGGGTAGGCATTGTGGCATTCCGCGCAGTGATTGGCGAAGAGCTTTTTGCCCTCCGCCGCTTTAGCGACATCGATTTTTCCAAAGAGCTCTTCCGGCCACTTGGGTGGTGCCAGGCGACAAACCAAATCCTCGATCTTCTCCAGATTGCGCAGGCGGGCATTTGAATCGAAGAGCCCTTCGTCGGGTGACTTCGAGGCCAGGTCCATGGGGAGGTAAACGCCCTGGGTTTCGCCGTAGTTGCGGGCGATCGGGTCTTGCGCAATGCCGCTCCATTGCGTCCACGTCCCCTGCGGGGCATTCCAGAGAAACGGGGGCTTGACCGGTGCCAGGGGCGGAAACCAGTTCTCAGGAATTCTCGGCGCGATCGTCGTCCGACGGTTGATGATCAGATTGAGGGCGTCCATGCGCCCCGGCCCCCAATCATGGGGGGGGGCCATGATGCGGCTGGTGTAGTAATGAACGCGCTCGGCGTCATTTTCGAAGCGTTTCCGCAGGTCGCCCCTGGCGTCTGAACTCGAGGTCCCGATCCGGGCCGCCAAACGATCGAACTTTGCGGGGTCACGCAGCGTCGCCTGCATGGCGTCATCGGCCTCATAGAACAACGCCTGGATGTCTAAATGCATGCCGACATCGCCATCGATGCGAATGCGTTTTCCCTGATAAAACAGCTCCGCGTTATGACACGCCGCGCAGTTGATGCCGGCATGCACGCCCTTCCACCGGCCTTCGCGGATCACCTCCTTGGTCACCCCAATCGGCAAGCCATCGGGATTCGTCTCTGGATCGGGCCGGGAGGGAGTAAGGCCATAGCGTTCCATATTGGCATCCGACCGAAAGGACTGCTGGCTATCGGCCCGTTCCAGGTTGAGGAAGATGTCATAGGACATCATGACGCTCCCCTGCGGTATCCAGTACCATGTGTCCCGGTCCGCTTGGGACCACCCCTGATCGAGGTAGATGACGCCGCCATCGGAAGGCTGCGGCGCGAGTTCGCCGGACGAGGAGCGCACCGAGACGGATCCGAACAAGTAGAACGCGAGCGCACAGGCCCAATAAAGTGCCAACGCCAGAGAAGCGGCCATGCAAAGAACTTTCGGCATTCGCGGCATGAGAACCTCCAAGAGGGATAAGGGGGGAAAACCTGCGCTTGTTCTGCGCTTACTAAAGTGGATACCAAACGGGAGTCGCCGCCGCCATTGTACTTTGGTGCAATTCCAGCTGGCGTGCCCCAGCTATGCCTGGACTTTGGTAGGGTCGAGATCTGGAGGCAGAGCCTATTGGGGTTGTAAGCCCAAACCCCCGAAAATTCCGCCATCCCAACTCCAGCCCCGCCACGATCGCATCCAGGTAGATGAGCTGTCCGTCACCACGGAAGCGTAGTGCCCGTTCAGGTGGGCGTGGCGCCACGCCGCCGCCAGCTTCTTGACCAGCGCCAGGGGCTTTCGCGTTGCCGCTCGCCCCGGAGACCAGAAAAAACCGGAGGCTGGAAGAAAGCGTCGACGACGTTTGGCTTGATCCCGCCTTACCCTGAGGAGCTGGAGCAACGCAAGGGCGAGAGCCGATTGGTTGCCGCGCAGACTTTTTGCTGGAACAGGGGTCGCCGCCCTGATTGCCTCCGATTTTTTCTGGTCTCGCGTGATGGACTGACGGAAACGGCCAAACTCCGCTACCGTTTCCGTTAGGCAACCGCAATTTGCTCGCGCGCCAAGGCCTCCTTCACCGCCACCGCGAGATCGCTTCGCAGCTGAGCCAAGTTCTCGTGGCCATCCGTCCAAGCGCGAAGTTGAAAGGTGACCGCCCCGGCGCTGAAGCTCACGACGTGGGCTTGCGGCAAGGGTGCCTCCGCCACCCCCGGCTTGGCCGCGACCGTCGTTTTCAACACTTCCATCACGCGTGCGGGATCGGCGCCCGCGGTGGTGATCACCCCTTTCAAGTCGATATTATCTTTGATGGCGAGGCTCAACGGCTTACGATTCTTCCTGTTTTCAGAGGGCGGCCAATAATCGATGAACGCGCGATCGTGAGCGCCCGCCACCGGGCGCACCGGCAGAATCGAGCAGCCGCCGAGGCAGCTCAGCAACGAAATACCCGCCAGAATCCATTGAGCGGTGACGCAGCGACGCGCTTTCATCGGTTGAGCAGCACGCGGCCGGATCGGGGCGCCGAGAGAGCGACCTCGATCCCGCAAGCGACGGCAGTTCTGGAATGGGATAAAGCCGGAGCTATCTCAGGCCCGCGTTAAAACCCCTACCTCCAGCCCGCAATACACAGCAGAAATAAGAAGCCGCTGGATAGAACGATCAAAGTCATCATACCGGTTCCTCCCAAGCCGCAGGGCGCGCCGTTAAGTAGGAAGTGAAGGGCGGTTTAACACGGCCCCCCACGATGCGGGAACCCTACCGCGATCTTCCCACCTCCCTTTAAGCATTTATCTTCACCGGCTTTACGCCGAAACTAAACGGTCCTCACCGCAATGGCTATTGGACCTTGGTTCAACCCGAAGACCCCCGTGAAGCAGTTCAGTCCGGTCAAGGGCGCCGTCGATTCGCTAACGGGGCCGCCTTTTTCTCTCCCCCACAGGACCATCCCCAACCGTTCTGCCCTGGAGGAAGTCCGGCCGGCGCTTCCCCAAGCGGGTCGATGCAGGCAAATCGGTAAGCGGCCTCGAATAGCGTCGCACACACCTCGAGCTCACCCCGATCACGAGGGGTGTAGACGACCATGATGCCGGCAGGAATCACCCCGGTTCTTGCCAGCTGATGCGGTTCGGCCCAGCCGCGGACGATGGCCCAGTGCGCATCGACGAGGCGCATCGCCAGGTAAATCGTCGGGCCTGCGCGCAGGCACCGGGCGAACTCCTGGGGCGAAATAAAGGCCCCAGGGTTGCTGGCCCTGGCGTTTTCGGTCACGCAGAACGATACGGCAGGCAGGTCCCCGGTGATAGAAATGCCACGTTCCACGTGCGGCCAGGATGCCACCCCTTCGACCAGCCGGTCCGTCCAGGTTCCGTCTCGGTTATCGCTGCATTGGAGGTGGCAGACGCCGCGTTTCATCTTTGGCCTGCCGCCTCGTCTGCTTGGCAGATCACGCAGCATTAGCGAGCCTTCCTCCTGCACCTCTGATGCTAATAACATTCCCTTATGCTTCCTGTTAATGGGCGTGGCGACGGCCAGGACGACGCGCACCGCGTTTAGCCATGTGATTTTACCTATGGAAAGGCCACGCCCCATCCTGGACGGCGGTAGGTCAGGCGTTCTTTCGCACGGTAGCCGCCGAGATCGTGCTTTGCTAACCAATGGTCGGCGCCCGTCAGATCGAAAGTCGCAGTTCGTTGGCCTGCGGCGTCGAAACCCTCGCGACGGGTTGGATCCTGCAGGCTGAGCGATAGGGCGAACGCCAACGCCATGGCCGGGACGGCGGCCGCATCGCTCAATTTGGATAACCACGCGCGCTTCACGGGAATATGCAATCGGTCGAAGGGGGGCAAATGAACAAAGCCCCTACCATTCTACGCGCGCAATCTGGTGCAGCCCGAAAGACGATTGCAATTATACCTTAGTACACTCCCGGAAGGCCTATTGACCTGGACGTTCGCACGACGCGTTGGTGCAGGACCCCGTCGCAGAGGGGGGTTGCCGGTGCAATCGTTCGAAACCCGGGCCCGGTGCCCTCGGAGGCAACCCACAGGGTAAGTATTCGGCCTCACGAGTTGGTGCCCATCCGCAAGCGCCGGGCGTGGTCGAGGGCGGCATGCTACCAAAGTACAATAGAAAGCCCTCTCGCAATCGCGTACGATGCTGCCAAGCGCCGGTCACGGTGCGGTCACGGCCGTGGCGGCGTAGGAAGGCAGGTGCCCTATGAAAGCGATTCTCTGGTCGATGATGGCGCTGCTGGCCATCGGGCCGGCAAACCGGGCGAGCGCCCAGCAAACCCGGGTGCTAATCGACCTTTCAGAGCAACGGGCTTACCTGATGGAGGGTGGCAGGGTCAGCCTGGTCGCTCCCATCTCCTCCGGCAAACCCGGCTGGTCAACGCCCACGGGCCACTTTAGCGTTTTCAGCAAAGACATCGATCACCGCTCACGGAGCTTCGGGTCGGTCCTCGACGCCTCCGGCCGGGTGGTTAATGCCAACGCCACCCCGGCGAGCCGCATCCCTGCGGGCGGTCATTATCGGCCCGCGCCGATGCCCTTTTTCATGGAATTCAGCCCGGCGGTGGGGCTGCACGCCGGCTACCTTCCCGGCTACCCGGCCTCGCACGGGTGCGTGCGGATGCCTCGAGACCTTGCGGCTCGCTTTTTCGGGCGAGTCCAGGTGGGTACCCCGGTCACAGTGGTCGGCAACGCGCACGTGCTCACTCGGGTTCGAAAAGCCCTGCCCGCCTTCCTCTAAACCCCGGTGCGGTCCTCGACAAGAACGCCGCGGTCTGACGCGCGCGGACCGGTACCGTCGCTATACGCACAGTCATAAGTGATTGCGAATAGAATGGGGTGGCTTTGCATTTACGATGTCTATTTCCCACCGGTATCGATGCCGTCAATACCGCTGCTGGAGCGGGATTCGCCCAATGGACGCAGGGAAATGAGACCTTACGCCGTCTGCGTTCCATCTAACCATTTCGCACCTTTTAATGCCCTTGTGTATAGATGCGCGGCATGGAGCTATAGGGCCAAGGGCCAGTAGACATCGCAGTGCAATCGGATATGCTACTGGGGGTAAGCTGCTTATGGTGAGCGGCAAGGCCCCTTCTACCGTGTCCTATCGCGCCGGTCGGCTCTGTCCGCTTGACGACGGCTTTCGCCGGCGTCGCTCCGCCCTAGGCTCATTCATTCCGCGAGGCGCACCATGACCACGCAGACCCCCCGGAGCTCAGAACCCGCCACCGTCTTCATCGTGGACGATGAACCCGCGGTGCGCAAAAGCCTTGCCCGGCTGGTTCGTGCCGCCGGTTACGAAGTGCAGGCTTTCGCCTCCGCCCGGGAGTTTCTGGACCGCTCAAATCGAGACGCCCTGGGCTGCATCGTGTTGGATGTGACCATGCCGGACTTTACGGGCTTGGAACTGCAGGGGGTCTTGACCGCCACACGAAGCATTCTGCCGATCATCTTTCTTACCGGGCATGCGGACGTCCCCAAAGCGGTGCGCGCCCTGAAAGGCGGGGCGGCCGATTTTCTCAGCAAACCGGTGCAAAAAGACGAATTGCTGGACGCCATCGATCGAGCGATCCGCACGAACCGGGTAGCGCGTGCCGGACTTTCTCGACGGGCGCACGACGCCGAAGCCCTACGGTTGCTGACCGCTCGGGAATACGAAGTCTTCGTGCACGTGGTCACCGGGAAACCGAACAAAGTGATTGCCGCGGACTTGGGCACTTGCGAGCAAACGGTTAAGGTCCATCGCGGCCGGGTCATGCAAAAGCTGCGGGTCAACTCGCTGGCCGAGTTGGTGCGGTTGGCCGACCGGACGGGGATCCGGAGCGCCGGGGCCTGGACACCTCAAGGTGGTGAGGGCAGTGACCCATCTGCAGGGCATTCGCCGCCCGTTTAACCGGCCTTTTAGCTCGCTGCACCGGGCGGCGCTACCCTCCGATCCCTTTATGCCCCGGCGGCTACCGCTTGGTGGTGAGACGACGACCGCCGTCTGCCCTGAGGGCCGGGGCACGACGGCTGCCTTTCACCGGCCTAACGCGCGGACCCGTGAGCTTCGCCGCAGGATCGCGCCGCGCGGCCGGCCCGCGTCGTTATTAACCGAAGGTTCAATACCGATTTCGGGCAGGTCTGCTAACGTCGGGGGTGAATCGTATGGCGCACTCCCTTATTGCCGTCGTGGACGACGAAGCCCCCGTGGGCAAAGCCCTTACCCGGTTGCTGCGTGTGGCGGGGCTGGACGTGGAGACGTTCGCTTCCGGGGCGGCATTGCTGGACTCGTTGCAAACTCACACCCCCGACTGCGTGATCCTTGACCTACACATGCCGCAGATGGACGGCTTTGAAGTGCAAGGCCGGCTGACGCAGGCGGGGGTGCGGGTGCCGGTCATCGCCATCACCGGCCGAGATTCCCCACAGGCCCGTGACCGCGCCCTGGCGGGCGGCGCCACGGCGTACCTCGCCAAGCCGGTGGATCGCCAGGCGCTGCTCGACGCCATCGCCGTCGCGATTGATTACCCCCAAGATCCACAATGAACCCACCCTCAGGATCACCCGACAAGACCAATGAGGGTTTCGATCCGCAGCGTCCCTGAAAGCGGAGCCCGAGGGTGATCTGGGCGCCATGCAAGGCCATTTGGTAGAGGAAGTGAGGAAGCGAGCGCTTCAGGGCTGGCGAGGATTGGACCATTTTTTGCGCCCGCATCGCGGTGAAGCACTCCCGAGAACGCGCCGAGGTAGCTACCTTTGTTGGAATTTAACCCGGAAGGCACTTTTGGCAGATGCTATACTCGGGGTGACACGAATTGTCCCAAGGCGGTTCGCGGGCGGCGACCGTCGGTGGGTGCTCAACGCTGGGCCGGCTCCGTAGGGAGGTCAGACAACCGTGGGAGGTGAGGCAACCGCAGGCGCTGCAAATGGTGATGACGGACCTTTCCACATACGCGCTGGAGCTTTTACAGGAAGACGCGGCGTTCGTCCTTTACCGCGGCCGCAGGGACGCAGAGCCCCGCCGGATCCTGGTGGTCAGGCCTCGGTCGACCTCCCCGGCGCGAGAGACCTTGAAACGGCTCGAGCGTTACCATGCGCTCCGGAGCGAGCTGGACCCGGCCTGGGCCGTTCTCCCGATGGCACTGGTTCGAGACGGGGGCCAGAGGGCGCTGGTGCTTGCGGACCCGGGCGGTGAGCCCCTGGATCGGCTGCTCGCGCGCCCGTTGGACCTGAGGCAGTTTCTGCGCATCGCCCTCGGGCTTTGCGCCGCGCTGGGCAGGCTTCATGCCCGCGGCATGATTCACAAGGACCTCAAGCCGGCCCACGTCATGGTGGACCTGACGTCTGGCCAGGTTTGGTTGACGGGTTTTGGGATCGCTTCGCACGTGCCGCGCGAGCGCCCGGCCCTTGAGCCCCCCGAATCGCTTGCGGGGACCCTCGCCTACATGGCGCCCGAGCAAACCGGCCGCATGAACCGCTCGATCGACTCGCGCAGCGACCTCTATGCCTTGGGGGTGACCCTCTACGAGGTGCTCACGGGCGCGCTGCCGTTTAGCGCCGCCGATGCCCTCGAGTGGGTCCACTGCCACATGGCAAGGCAGCCCTTGCCGCCCGCGCAACGGAAAAAAGCGGTCCCTGAAGCGCTCTCGGCCATCATCCTGAAGCTGCTGGCCAAGACCGCCGAAGGGCGCTACCAAACCGCCGCCGGGCTGGAAGCGGACTTGCGGCGATGCCTAGGGGAATGGGAGGCCCGCGGCCGCATCGACCCTTTTGGGCTTGGGGCCGATGACGTCCTGGACCGGCTCCTGATCCCGGAGAAGCTCTACGGGCGCGAGCGGGAAAGCCAGGCGTTGCGCGAGGCCTTCGAGCGGGTGGCCGCGAGCGGCACCCCGGAGCTGGTGTTGGTGTCGGGCTACGCCGGCATTGGCAAATCCTCGGTGGTCAACGAGCTGCACCAGGCCGTCGCGCGGTCGCGGGGCATTTTCCTCTCGGGCAAGTTTGACCAGTACAAACGGGACATCCCTTACGCGACGCTCGCCCAGGCCTTTCAGGCCCTGATCGGCCGAATTCTGAGCCAATCCGAAGCCGAGGCCGGGCGTTGGCGGGAGGGGATCCGGGAGGCGGTTGGCCCTAACGGCCAACTGATAGCCGGCCTCATCCCCGAGCTGGAACGGCTCCTTGGCCCGCAGCCGCCCGTGACCGAGTTGCCCCCTCAAGAGGCCCAGCACCGCTTCCAGGCGGTGTGGCGGGCTTTCCTGGGCGTCTTTGCCCGCGCGGAGCACCCGCTGGCGCTTTTCCTCGACGATTTGCAATGGCTGGACGCGGCCAGCCTCGAGCTCCTCGAGCACCTGGTCACTCACCCGGACGTCCGGCACCTGCTCCTGATCGGCGCCTACCGGGACAACGAGGTCAGTCCCTTTCATCCGCTCAGGGGGGCGTTGGGCTCGATCCGCCGGGCCGGGGCGCGCGTGGAGGACATCGTGCTCGGCCCGCTGCCGCTCGAGGCGGTGAGCCAACTTACCGCCGATAGCCTGCATCAGGAGCGCACGCGCCCCGAGTCCCTGGCGCGGCTGGTGCACGAGAAGACGGCGGGCAACCCCTTCTTTGCGATCCAATTCCTGGCGGCGCTGGCCGAAGAACGCCTGTTAGAGTTTGACCCGCGCCAAGCGGCCTGGCGCTGGGACCTGGAGCGCATTCGCGCCCGGCGCATCACCGACAACGTGGTCGACCTGGTCGCCGGCAAGCTCCATCGGCTCGGGGAGGCCACCCGACGGGCGCTCGAACGGTTCGCCTGCCTTGGAAACCGGGCTGAGGCCGCCATCCTGGCGGTCGTTCATGGGGCCTCGGAGGCGGAGCTGCACGCGGAGCTCCGCGAAGCGGTCCGCGAAGGGCTTGTCACCCGCTCGGCCAGCTCGTACCAATTCGCCCATGACCGCATCCAGGAAGCCGCCTACTCATTGATCCCCGAGGCGATGCGCGCCAACGCCCATCTGCAACTCGGCCGTCTCCTGGCGAGACTGCCTCCCGAAAAGCTCGCCCAGAACCTCTTTGATACCGTCAACCAGCTCAACCAAGGCGTGGCGCTCATCTCGGACTTGGACGAGAAAGGGCGCGCGGCCCAACTCAACCTGGAGGCCGGCAGAAAAGCCCGGGCTTCGACGGCCTACGCGGCCGCGTGCACCTACCTGGGGGTGGGAATGACCCTGCTTGGCCGCGAGGGCTGGCAGAACCGGTACGAGCTTGCGTTTAGCTTATGGTTGCTGCGCGCCGAATGCCAGTTCCTGTGCGGAAACTTCGAAGAGGCGGCCTCCCTGATTTCGGAGCTGCTCAAGCACGCCGCGTCGAAAGCCGATAAGGCGGCCGTCTATCGCTTGAGGATTAATCTCCACATCCTGGGATCGACTTACCAGGAGGCCGTCAATAGCGCGCTCGAAGGTCTGCGCCTGTTCGGCATCGAGTTGCCGGCCCACCCCACCCCGGAGCAGGTCCAAGCTGAATACGAGCTGGTTTGGCGGAACTTGGGCGGCCGGCCCATCGAGGGCCTGATCGACCTGCCGCCCATGACCGACCCGGAAATTCAGGCGGCCACGCGCGTGCTGTCTGCCCTCTACTCCCCGGCGTTCTTCACCGATACCAACCTGTTCCTGCTGTCCATCTGCCGGATCGTGAACCTGAGCTTGGAGCACGGCACGACGGATGCCGCCGCGCACGGTTACGCGTATTTTGGGTTCATTTTAGGGCCGGCCTTTCACCGCTATGCCGAGGGCTACCGTTTTGGAAAGCTCGGCATCGACCTCGTCGAGAAGTACGGATTTGTTGCCTACCGGGCGAAGGTTTACATGACCATGGCCTGGGTTGCGATTTGGACCCAACCCGTCACGACGGCGCTGGACTTTATCAGGGCTGCCTTTGCCGCCGCGGTCGAAACGGGCGACCTTACTTATGCCTGTTACTGCTGTGACCATACCGTCACCGACCTTCTGGTGCGAGGGGATCACCTGGACGAGGTGTGGAGCGAGTCCGAGAAATGCCTGGATTTCGTCCGGAAAGCCAAATCCCGTGACTATGTGGAGCGCCTCCTCAGCCAGCAACAGTTCATTCAGAGCATGCGGGGAGGCAGCCCAACGGCCTTCACCTCCGAAGGCGCACGCGTCGACGAGGCCGCCTTCGAGGTACAGTTAACGGGCGACCGGGCCATCGTTTGCTGGTACTGGATTCTTCAACTGCAGGGGCGATTCATCCTGGGCGACCACGAAGCGGCGCTCGCCGCCGCCCAGAAGGCCAAGGCGCTGCTTTGGGCCGCGACGGGTTGCGTCCACTTGGCCGATTACCATTACTACCTGGCCCTTACGATCGCGGCGCTCTTTGAGACGACACCCCCTGAGCAACAGCGCGGGTGGCGCGAAGCGCTCACGGAGGCCATGGCGCAGCTTCGCGAATGGGCCGAGTGCTGTGCGGCTACCTTTCTGGACAAATACGCCCTGGTTGCAGCCGAGGTCGCCCGCCTCGACGGGCGGCTTTTCGAGGCCGAGCGCCTGTACGAACGGGCGATCCGGTCCGCACGCGAAAATGGTTTTACCCAGAACGAGGGCATCGCCAACGAACTTGCGGGCCGATTCTACCTTCGCCGCGGTTCAGGGGCAACGGGCCACGACCACCTCCGGGATGCGCGCGCTTGTTATTTCCGGTGGGGCGCTCGGGGCAAGGTGAAGCGGCTCGACCAACTCTACCCGGAACTCACAGGGGTGCCGCTTGAGCCGACCATTACGATGGGCGCGTCCCTCGAGCAACTTGACCTCACCACCGTGGTCAAGGCCATGCAAGCGGTGTCCCGTGAGATCGACCTCGGGAAACTCGTCGAGGCCCTTATGGTGATTGCGGTCGAGAGCGCCGGTGCCGAGCGAGGCCTCCTGTTCCTGCCCCATGGGCAGGAGCCCGGGACCGCGGCGGAGGCCGCGACGCGGGACGACAAGGTCGAGGTGACCCTCGCGCAAGCCTTCGTGACGCCCCCCAAAGTCCCCGAGTCCGTCCTTCGCTACGTGATGAGGACGCATGATCGCGTGATTCTGGACGACGCCTCGGCCCCGAGTCCATTTTCGCACGACGACGACGTGCGCGCGAGGCGTCTACGGTCCATCCTGTGCTTGCCGCTGGTGAAGACGGGCGCGTTGGTCGGCGTGCTTTATCTCGAGAACAACCTGACGCCCCGCGTTTTCACTCCGGGTCGCCTTGCGGTGCTGGAACTGCTGGCCTCACAGGCGGCGATCTCTCTAGAAAACGCCCGATTGTACGCTGACCTGAGGCAAGAAAACTGCGATCGAAGCAAGGCTGAAGAAGCGCTGCGTGACAGCGAGGAGCGCATGTGCCTCGCGGCGGAGGCTGCCGACTTGGCCATGTGGACGTGGGACATCCCGCAAGACGAGGCTTGGAGTTCGGACCCAGGCCGGGCGCTGTTCGGCTTCACGCCGTCGGAGAAACTCAGCTTCGAGCGCGGCCTGCAGGCGGTGCACCCGCAGGATCGCGAGGCGGTGCGCCAAGCCGTCACCAAGGCGCTGAGCGGCGACGGCGAGTATGAGAGCGAGTTCCGCGTCATGTTGCCTGATGGGCAGGTGCGGTGGATGGCCGGGCGTGGCCGCGTCGAGTTCCAGGGCGGCAAGCCGCGGCGCCTGCGCGGCGTCTCGCTGGACATCACCCGACGCAAGCAGGCCGAACTGGAAGCGGCGCGGCAGCGCAACGAACTGGCCCACCTCTCGCGCGTGATGCTGGTGGGGGAGCTGTCCGGCGCGCTGGCCCACGAACTCAACCAGCCGCTCACGGCCATCCTGAGTAACGCGCAAGCCGCGCAGCTTTTGATGGCGCAGGGGGGCGCCGATGCGGCCGAACTGCAGGACATCCTCAATGACGTCGTGGAGGACAGCAAGCGCGCGACCGAAGTCATCCGGCGCCTACGGTTGCTGCTGAAAAAGGGCGAGGTGCAACGGCAGCGGCTCGACGTGAACGAAGTGGTCCAGAACGCCCTCAAGTTGGCGCGCAGCGACTTGGCCCGTCAGCAGGTTGCCGTGGAGGCCGACCTGGCGCAGCCCCTGCCGACGGTGCCCGGCGACGGGGTGCAGCTCCAGCAGGTGCTGCTCAACCTGGTGGTCAATGGCTGTGACGCCATGGCCGGCGTCGAGGGGTCTGAGCGCAGGCTGCGGGTGCGCACCGAGCTGGGGGATGGCCAAGGGGTGCGGGTATCGGTGACCGACCAGGGCGGCGGCATTCCACCCGATAAACTAGAGCGCATCTTTGAGCCCTTTTTCACGACGAAGGGGCAAGGCATGGGCTTGGGCTTGGGGGTGTGCCGCACCATCATCTCGGCCCACGGGGGCCGGCTTTGGGCCACCAACAACCCGGGGCGCGGCGCGACGTTTCAGTTCACGCTACCCCTAGCCTAAGTTCGAGAGCGGGAGATTTTGGGGGGGTCGGATTCGAAGCCCAGACCTGTAGGCTTCGGAAACGTGCCCGCATGGCTGAACCTTCCGTATCTTCCGGGGATTTATCAACTTCGATCAACTTCGCGTCGTGCTCCGCAGCGTCCAGCCCGTTGGTGTGGCGGCGCCTGCTCGTGGCCAGCCACCCCAGCCTCGCCGACCTCCACTCCATGCAATCCTCCAGCATACCTTCGCTTGGAGCGACGAGCACCTGCACCGCTTCCTGATCCATGGCACGGCCTACGGGGTCCCGCGCCTGGGCGGCATCGCCTTCTGGGGTAGCGGGAGGGAAGCCGCGATAAGACCTCACAAGAGCCGGATGCCCCGGTCAGGGGGCAGCGGCGGGGCATGGGGGTCTTCTCGGAAAGGGTGGTTTTTAAGGACCGCAGCCGAATGCCGAAGGTCCACCTTGTCGCCTCGGGACGGCCATTCTCGAAATCCATTCTTGAAACCGTTTTCTTGGAATGTCGCGCCCGAGCTGAGTTTCGAGAACCGCCATGCGGATCGGCTACGCCCAGGTATCCACCGATGAACAGCACTTGCAGCTGCCCCCTTACCGGGGATCCGGCTCTTGTGAAGTCTTATCGCGGCTTCCCTCCCGCTACCCCTGGAACTCGGCCCGGCTCAAGCGTTTTCCTTCCGGTTCCGAGGCAATGCTGAGGGATTGCCCGTTTTCGGCGTCCTGAATCATGTTGGGCCGTTTTAGTATTGATAACGCGCTTTATCAATACTAAACGGGCCGCCTGCGACACCGTTTTAAATTTGTAAATGTGCCGGAAGGCCATTTCGCGCCGCACTGCAACTTGCTGCAAGGGAACCACTTAAGGAAACTTAGGGTCGGGCCGCTTCCGAGTAATTCCTTGAAGGGTTCGCCCCGGTGGCTGTGCCAACAGCGCAGCACTTCAACGATTCCTTCGGCTTCTTTGCGCAAGTAAAGGATGCGGTAGGAGCGTTTGAAGGCCGGGAGCTCTTGCACTTCGGGGTAAGCGGTGCGCCGCAGGTGGTGACCGCGGCGGACAACGCCCGGGTCGCTGAGCGGGCGGATCGCTTCGGCCGGAAGATCGTGCGCGTACTGTTCGCCGCGCTAGGGTTCACCCCGCCGGCTCCAGTAGGCGACGATTTTCTCGAGATCACCCCAGGCGCTTCGGGTGAAGACTACTCGGAGCCTCCTGGCGGCCATCGTTCGCGCACTTTCGCCATGAACTCTTCGGCGCTATAAGTGCGGCCGGCGCGTGGGTCGGCCAGGGCCTCGTCGATAGCGTGATCCATCCGCAGCGCTTCACACACTTCGATGAATACCGGGGAATCATCGGGCAGTTCATCAATAAGGAGGTGGACCTGTTGCTTGAGGGTCATGGTTTACCGCCAATAATGGTTCGCAAGGATCCAGCTAACGGTCAAGGCATGAAGGCCGGAAAACAAGGCGCGCCGACCAGGGGTTGTAAGCCCAAACCCCTGAAAATTCCGTCACCCCAACTCCAGCTCCGCTCGGCCATTGCCCAAGTCGGCGGCAAGAAGGAGCTGACCGGCAGGACCGACATCGAAATCGAGGTCAGCAACCCGTGCGCACGGCTGATCGCGAATGCGATCGTCTACTACCACGCCGCCATCCTGTCGCGGCTGCTCGCCAAATACGAGGCGAGCGGCAACGCGAAAGCCCTGGCGCTGATCAAGCAAGGCCTGATCATTCTTGCGGTAGGCGCAGCAGCAGGTCAGCTCCAGCCCGCGCTGGCGGCCATAGGCCACCAGCGTTTCATTGATGAAGGCGCTATCGATTGTCCACGTCCGGCCCGCGCAGCGGTACCGGCAACTTCGCCCGCACTTGCTCAAGGGTCTGAATAAGTAGGGTTTGTTCGCGCACCACCATCGCCGCGCACTGGAGTCCAGCCCGAGGCGATATCGGTCAACACCAAACTATGGACGTAATTGCCCAGGGTCGATTGGCCGCAGTGGGCCACCGTCGTACAGACGACGGGCACGGGTCTTGGCCGCTCGCCCAAGGCCTGCGACGCTTGGGCCGCCGCGCTTCAGCAGCCGCAAGACATGCTTGCGGTGAAAGCCGGTAGTTCGTCGCAGGGTCCGAGCTGGCCGGGGACGGTGGCATCGATCCGGCGCCGGAGCGCAGGCGGATCACGGACCGGCAGAAGGGCGCCAGGTGTTCGTACCAGACCAGCCGCTCACGCATACGGGCGGCTAGCGCAAGAATTTGGCCGGGATCTCGTCGGGGAACTCAGGACAGAGGCCGGAGCGTTCAAGCGGTCCTTCCGGGCCGTAAAACCTCATTTTGCCTTTGCGGTCGCAGACCCAAACCTCCCGGACGCCGACCCCGAAGAAAGCCGCCGCCTTTTCGCGGAGTTTGGGTGGGGTGTCGCTGGGCGATTGCACCTCGACGCAAATGTCCGGCGCAAAGTCCGGCACGCTCAGCTCCTCGCGCTCGACGCGCCGGGCCAAGGGGGCTGGGTACCAGACCGCGTCGGCAATCTTGACGCCTTGACCGGTCGAAACGGCCCCTTCGGCGAAGGTGCCCCCCCTCGGGTAAGAGCCGGTTCAGGAGCTCGCTGATGCGCTGCCGGCGCACGCGGTGGGGCATTAAGGGCGGTGGGCTCATCATCAGGCGGCCGTCGCGGTCGGTCTCTACCCGTTCGAGGACGTCCTCGAAACGAGGGTCGTCGACGATCCGGTCCCAGACCTGACGGTTCAAGGCGTGCTGCTCGGCAAAGGGCCGCGCGGTAGCGGGTGCGCTCATGGTTTACCCCTGCACGATAACCGGCACATGCTGGTTGGCCAAGCGATCAGCGCGCGTCTTAGCATCCTCCAGCCCGTAATCGTCCCGCTCCCGAACGAACAGCGGCGAATTCTCTGAGCGGACTCGATACATCCGAAGCAGGTAGCCGTGGTTGCGTGTGCTGCGGATCTCAAAATCGTAGGAACCGAAGAGATGATTGAAGAGGTGAAACCGAAGCCCCTAAGCCGCCGCCGCCAGAACCGGACGTCCGGCTCATCCCGCAATCCTCCCGGTTACCTGAAGCGTTAGTCGACGAACTCATCGACGTCTCGGCCCGGCGAAAGGGGACCGGCCAAAAGGACTGGTCGCATCAGGACATCGTGGCCCATGCGCTCCGGGAGTGGTTCGACCGGAGTAAGTGAATGCGGACTTTCATGAATTCACGTTTGCAACCATGATGCCTTGAGGGGCGCGCTGTCCCGAACGCACGCCACGGAAGATCCGAGCGTTGATCAATGACCTGGAAAAAGCCGGCTGGGTGCTCGATCATTTCACCGGGAGCAACCGGGTTTTTAGGCACCCCGGCGTTTACCACTCAATCGCGCTCAACGATCACGGCTGACCGTGCCCAGGCCCGCCGATGGGCAGGACCGTGACCGAGTAGGGTTGAAGCTCCAAATCGAAGCTGGGGCCCCCGCCCCTGACCTGCATGATCCGCGGCACCACTCTGTAAGGCTCATCCAAAGTGTTCGTGTCCTGCGGGTTGGCCGAGGTCAGCACCACCGCGAGGCCCGCAGCGGCGCCGCCCGCGCCGTTCAGGGTCACGTGCAGCGGCTGGAGTTCCCCGGCCATATTGACCAGCTTCAGGTAGATGGTTCCATCCCGCGTGTCGCGCGTGACGCTTTCATACAGCAGCGAGCCGCCGCTCGTCGTCAGCTTTGCCGGCAGCACCACGTCGCCGTGGAGCCAGTCGAACATCACCTGCATGTAGTAGGAAGGCGACCCGTAGCTGCGCAGCGCGTCGTAGCCGATCAGGTTGGTCGGCCACTGGTAGGCGCCCGGGTTGACGTTGGCCAGCAGCGGCGCGTAGCACTCCATGATTACCAGGTCGGCGTTGCGTTCCAGGCCGGTCAGCCAGGCGGCGTCGCCCAAGGCGGCAAACAGGTCCGGCGTCGGGCTACCCTCTTGGGAGGCCCATTCGCCCACGAAGATTTTCGGTCCGGTCCGGCCGTAATTGCTCGGGTCATAATGGCTGGACATGCGCGCCATGCTCCGGGGCGAGTTGTAGAAGTGATCGTCCACCACGTCGGGCGTGCGGCTGCTGACGCGCGTCGTAGCGATCAGCTTCAGGTTGGGGTAGGTCGCCTTGATGGCGTCGTAGAATTGGGCAAAACGGCCTTCGTAGCTGCCCGAAGTGTCAAAGAAATCTTCGTTGCCGACCTCCACGTACTCCAGCGGGAAGGGCGCCGGGTGGCCATCGGCGGCGCGCCGGGCGCCCCAGGCGGTGCTGGTGCTGCCGGTGACGTACTGAATCTCATCGAGCGCGTCCTGCACGTAAGGCGCCAGGTCCGGGCCGGGGTTGACGTGGGTGCCATTAAGCGAGTAGCCGGCATAGACCGCCAGCAGCGGCTGCATGTTCAAATCCTCGCACCATTCCAAAAACTCCAAGAGCCCCACCCCTTCGTCAGAGCGGTAGCCCCAGGTGCCCATGTGCCCGGGCCGCAGCTCGATGGGGCCGATCGTGTTTTTCCACTCGAAACGGGTCTCAATGGTGTTGCCCTCCAGGTAATTGCCGCCCGGCATCCGGAGAAAATGCGGCCTCATGGCCGCCATCATTTCCATCAGGTCGATGCGGTTGCCGTTGGGGCGGTTGCGGTACGTGGGTCGAAACAGCGACACCTGGTTGAGCCAGAAGGTGCCGGCGCTGCCCGTGGAGATCACAAAGCGGGCGTCATCGGTGAAGGGCGCATAAAAGGTCTGGAGCAGGACGCCGTATTTCGCCCAGTCGGTGGTGATCTCGGGCACCTGGGCCCGGGCGTACACCGTCGTGCCGTCGGCGCTTTGCACCTCCAGCGTCAGCGGGCCGCTGAAACCTGGGGCGGCTTTGGCCCAGAAGGAGGCCCGGTAAGTCATCAAGGGCCGGACGGGGATGCCCCAGTAGCCCTCGTTGGCGACCCCCACGCGCGGGCCGTGGCTCACGTCCACCCGGAGGCTCACGGTCAAGGCGGTATTCGGCACGGGTTGGCTCGGGTCCAGGGCGATCGAACCGGCCCCGCCGCCGTCCTGCACGACCGACCAATGCACCGGGGTGGTGGGGTCATCCTTAAAGTCCCGGTTCTGGATCAGTTCGCCGTAGAGGCCGCCGTCCAGCGAGTGGTTGATTTCCTCGATCATCAGGCCGTTGAACAGGGGATCAAGCCGGGCCCCTGGGTGGGCGGCGTCGACCTCGAGCGCGGCCGGTTGCACCGTCGGCACGGTCAGGGACGGGTTGCCGATCTGCGCAATCCGCAGGATATCGGCCCCGCTCAGGGCGGCGCCGTAGAGGCGCACGTCGTCGATGGCCCCGTTGACCCAGTCCACGTAGCTGCCGGCAAACTGCCCATGGCCGATGCCCGTGTGGCCGCTCGCCGCCCGGGGTGCCACGCGATAGATGGTGTCCGCGAGGACCCCGTTGACGTAGAGGGAGACCGACTGGGCGGCGGCATCATAAACGCCGGCCAGGTGGTACCATCGGCCCGCGACCGGCGTGAAGCCCGACTGGGCGTTAATGAAAAAGCTGTAGGGAATGGTGAAGGAGAACTGGTGGCTGTCGCCGCGCAATTGCAGGAAGAAGGCGCTTTCCGGGTTGGTGGGTTCCGGGCCGTCTTCGCTGACGAAGGTCTGGTAGCCGTTGACATCGTTGAGTTTAACCCAGGCAGCCACCGTATAGCTCTGGGTGGTGTCGACCACATCCGTAGGGACGTCGGCGTAGCTGCCGGGGGCACCGGGCAGGCTGAGGGCATAGGGGCCCACGAGGCCGGCCGTCCAACCGGCGCCGCCCTGCAGGGTGGCATCGTGGTTATTGCCCGACGCATCGTGGGCCACGATGCCGGTGCCCTCGTCGAAGGGCCAGTAGGCAGCCGGGTTGACCGTCTGCGCGCGCAGGCCGGCAGCGGTTATCATGAGCCCGAGCAGGAGGCTGACCGTGAGCCAAGAAGGCGGGCGCCGGCGCATCTGCCTCACGCCTTGGTGGAGGTAAAAACGGGGTTGCATGGTTTGACTCCTTCATGGGCGATGGGCGGCTACTCTTTGCAGACACTAGGGAAAAAGCAGCCGTAATAGCGGTTCGCGTACGCAGGAGGCTGCTCCTATGGATGGGCGATTGGCCTGACTTTTTTCGCCTTGGCTGGGCCAGGGATTAAGTACAAGCGATTTGGAGAGCGGGAGATTCTCAGGGTCGGACCGCGATGCTTTGCACCGGCTGCCGGAAGCCGGGATACAACCGCGGAACACCTCTTCCCGTTCGCTGCCTGAGCACCCGGGCCCGGATCAGCTGTCGAACTGCACTTAAATCGTAGACTGGCCACCCGGGTGGCCAACTGTCGTTCCGGCACGTGGCCGTTGCGCACGACGGCCGCGTGGCCCTGGGCCGTGCGCCGACTTTGGTGAGCCCGCAGTAGGCTTGTACCTCGTGGTCAATGGCGGCTTGGAGCATTTTGCGAGCGTCTTGGGCGATGAGTTCTTCCAAGGGACTGCGGGCGTCAAGTTCTGCCGGCTCCTCCGTACGCGCCGGACTAATCACGCCCATATCAGGTGCGCCAAGGCGGTGGTTACTTGCGAACTGCCCGGGCCCGGGGCGTCCGTTCCGCCACGCGCTGGACGGGGAAGTCGGCCGGCTTCGCGATACAGACCATTTGGTTAGGTAAAAAATCAGGTAGCAAACAGCGATCTGAGTTAAAGCCACGCAAAATGCGGGAGAGCAGAATTTTACGGAGCAGTATAAGGTGGAATCGACCTTTCTGCGTGTGGACGGAGCGGATCGTTTTGGAAGACACGTCGATCACGAAGTGTTAATCAAAACGTACGAGGCTTTCTCTGAAGCCTTTTACCTTCGGTATTTTCCCTTTTTTGTCGATGGTGAAACCCTCTTCTTCCAATCGTGCCGCCTGACCGGCTGCGCCGCCGGGAAACCGAGCGATCAGCCCTCCGTTCGCATTTATCACCCGCCAGTAAGCAATATTTTTGCTTGAGTCATTAGCGATCGCTTGGAGAGCCTTTTGGGTCGTAACAGGACAAGTCCCTCGCACCTTGAACTGATCAGCAAGTTCCTTACAAAGCAGCTTGGTCGTGATGAGTTTGCTCTCAGGGATTTGCTTTATCAGGGCTGCCACGGCCGCACGACTTGGTAACAGCATTTTCCCGGTACCCCCAAAGAATTTTACGCGGTCTTTGGGGATGTCAACAATGGCATCTTCGTTGGGTTCCATAAGTCTTTTGCGCACCGTCTTGCCATCCGGCCAGTGCAGCACAAATGATTCAGGCGATGGTCAGGTGCGGTTGCTTAGACGCTTATGCTCCTCCAGCGAGAGGACCTTATCTTCTTTCACGGTGCATCCTTTCGTTGCGGACTGCCTCGGGTGAGGCAGTCGGGTTTCTTTTTCGTTACTGGAAGGATGCGCCTTTCTTTACGCCCTCATCCGCAACTTTCGGTTATACCTCGCTGGAGGGGGCGCCAGTCCACGAATCAAGTACAGGAAATCGCCTCAGTCTACGATTTAAGTACGGTCCGACACCAATCCCTGAAGGCACCTCAATGCCTGATACCATGTCCCCCAAGCGGTCACTCATACGCGTTCGGGCCACGCAGGTTCAAATCCGGTCCCGTCAGCCGGCCGATTTGTACAGTTTTAAGCCGCCGCAGTAATACAGGCGCAAACAATCAGCGCGATCCAAGCCGCGCTGCCTCGATTACGGCAATATCGATCTTTTTCATTCCCATCATCGCGTCGAAAGCGCGTTTGGCGGCCGTCCGATCGTGACCGGTTACCGCCTCCAGAAGCACCCTTGGGGTGATCTGCCAGGACAAGCCCCACCGATCCTTGCACCACCCGCACTGGCTTTCTTCTCCCCCATTGTCAACGATCGCGTTCCAGTAACGGTCGGTCTCGGCCTGATCCTCGGTGACAATCTGAAACGAGAACGCTTCGCTGTGTTCGACGGCCGGGCCGCCATTGAGGCCGAGGCAGGGTATTCCGAGCACCGTGAACTCGACCATCAACACATCTCCCAGCTTGCCCGCCGGATAATCGCCAGGGGCGCGGTGAACCGCGGTGACGGCGCTGTCCGGAAAAGTCCGGGCGTAAAATCCGGCGGCCTCTTCCGCTGTGCCGTTGTACCAAAGGCAAATAACGTTTTTCGCCGTCGTCTGTACCTCCTCGTCAGTCGGCAAGCCTGTCCGTTGCAACGAAAGAATGTCATGGAAGCCGACAATCCTCAAGAGTCCAAAGGAGCGGAAAAGCGATAACAAAGCGTTGGTGCCATTGCCGGACCCGGTTCAAGGAACGTGTCCCCGGACCGAAAAATTGATTCCTCTCAAGGCGCGGACCAACGCCCCAGACTGTCGAGGAATCCTTAAGGAGATGATAATGGCGGCGTCAGCGGAACAGCCAGTTGATCACGGCCACGGTCCGGTGCACTGGGCCGGGAACCCACGGCGGCAGCACCGGGTTTGGCCGGTCTCTTGGGAGCCGGCACCCTCCGGGGCAGCGTTTCAGGCGTCCCTGATAGGGGACGCGCTCCCTCTTCCACCATTCAGACCGTTATTCCGGTAGAAGACCGGCTCAGGGGGGCGCCGGAGGATGCTGCGCACCTTGTTGAACGGCTCTTACACCAATTCAGAGGGTTACCTTGGTGGAAGTTCAACCGGGTTTCAGCCCCGAAGGGGGGGCAGAACATAGCCCAGGGTTTACCCTGGGTAACCGTAAAATCACGATCGAGCCCTGAAGGGGCGGCAGAAGGCGTTGTCGGCAGGTTCTGCTGCCCCTTCAGGGCTCGATCGGGGGGAGGGGTGCGTTCCCAGGGTGGAACCCTGGGCTATGTTCTACCGGCCCGTTGGGCCTAAGACAACATTTTCGCTCGATGGTCATCGAAATGGTATGATTGAGACTTGATCGATACGATCAGGGTCATTTTTCCGCGGATTGTTCGGTGATTACATTTGTTAAAGCTCAATAAATGCCCCGTCCAGGGACTGAAAGTCCCTGGCTAACCTCAGCCGTCCCTGCGGGACCAAAGCGCCCCCATCCAGCGGCCCTTAACTAAATGGCAGTGGGATAAAACCCGGGGCTAAGTTCCTTTGGCCCTTCAGGCCATCAAACCGCCTCCCGGCCCGTTGGGCCTATGCCGTTTATACGGTCTGATAGGTGTAACGCCGGCAGGGCACCTGGGAAGGAAGACATAATTTACCTCCATGGAACTGCTGCAGCGACCCGGCAGCTAATCCTGTGAGCGCATAAAAACCTCCTCGCCGGGCCGAAACAGGTTTGTAAGCACCAACCGGCGGTCCCCCACATCGATCAGGTTAACCACCTTGTTGCACCACCGCTTGACGCGTTTGGCACGCATGCCAGACCCGAGTTCGTTGATGCCATACCTCAGGTGTTCGACGGTGAGCAAGACTTGCTGGTTGGCCCGGCGCTGCCACGTGCCTCGCCCGGCCAGATTATCCTCTGGACTCGTGCCCGGACCGTGGCCGGCCGCCATCTCGACCGAGAGTGAATGGTCTGAGCTAAACTTCAGGCGCACATCGACCTGAGCCGCTTCCAGAGGGCCAAACCTTTCCACGCCCGCCCAATCGCCGATCAGAGGATCCTGTGGTGCGTCCCCGTGTGCGCGATGGGTCGATTGCAGTGCACCACTCCAGCAGACGCATGCCAGCCAGCCCGCCGCGGCTGCTATGACCCATGCCCGTTTCGACTTAATAAAGCTCACATCCGGCATCTGAGTTCTCGGGAAGGCGGTTGCGCCGCCGTGAAGTCAGGAGGCGGACCGTTGGTTCCGGCAACCTTTTGAAGCGTAATTCGATCCTTGGTGCAAGCAAAGTTTTCGGATTTTTCCATAATTTTCACATTATTTGGGCTGGTAGGCGCGGCATTTGATGATTGGCAACGGCCTTGGCAGGACGAAAATGGCTGATTTTATGAGCAATTCCTTGAAGCAATGGTTTGAGACCGCGCTGTGGAACAGCCGTTTTGTGGTGCTGGTCACCGTGGTGATAAGCGTCATGAGCGCCGTCGCGTTGGTGCTTTTAGTCACCGCTGACTTTGTCGGCATCCTGACGACCACCGTTCATTCCTTCAGCCCGGCCATCACCTCGGAAATGCACGATTCCTTGCTGGGCGATATCGCACGCAAAATCATTGCGGTAATTGATATCTCGTTGCTCGCCGCATTCATGCTCATCTTCGCGTTCGGCCTGTACGAGCTTTTCATCGGTGAGCTTGCGGTTGCGCGTGCTTCAAGCATTTCACGGCGGCTCCTGGAGATCGAATCATTGGAGGATCTCAAAACCCGCCTCGGCAAGATCATCCTGATCATCCTTATCGTGGAGGTATTTAAAGATGCGAACCGGCCCGAAACGCCCCCACTGAACCTGGTCTACCTTACGGTGGGCATTGCGCTGATCGCGCTTGCCTTGTACCTGACGCACGCGGGTGAGGCGCCGAAAACGATTGACAGCGAGGAACACGGCAGGACTGATCACCGCCAACCCGAGGTTGGCCCGCGTTAGTTAGACGCCATGGAAGTGCAGCGGCCTGAACAACGGCGGTCAGCGATATCCGGTTCGCCGCGGCCCTTCTAAACGGCCGTTGCCGGCTTGAGAGTTAGTATACAGGGTTTCTCGCGCGTGCCGGCGGCAGCTTCAGAACCCTTGCTCAATCTCGAGAATCCGGGTGCGTTTAACCTCGTTCTGCGTACGCAGATCGGCCAGGATGCTTTGATATTCGCGGTCAGACGCAAAGACGGCCAACCCCGGATCGGCCGTTCCTAACACCGGATGGGGAAAACCGCCGTGGGCTACCAACTCGCGCAAGAACTGATAAGCCTCGTCCTTTCGATCCAGCAGCCGCAAACCTACCGCCAGATCAAAACGCATCCAGCGGGGCGCTTTCGTCGTTGGCAGGCTTTGCCGGGCCAACGTCACGGCACGTTCGGCCGTACCGTTGGCCTCGTCTTCCTGGCCGGCCCCTCGCCGCGCGAGCGCGAGACGGAGCAGGGCAGTCGGGTTGTCGCCGTTTGCCTTCAGCCTGGCCTCGAGGGCGCTGATGGCGGCCGTCCAATCCCCTAGCCGCAACGAACAGAAAAGAACCAGGTCCGAAACCGTTGCGTACTGGGTTTTCAGATCCGGCGGCAACGGCTTCAATTGAGGACGCGCCGAGGCGTAATCGCCGCGGTACACCAGCCGTTCAGCCTCCATGAGGTGGTGCTTCTGCGGATCAGCTTCCAAATTGATGGCGCGTTGCATCCATTGCTCGGCCAGAACCGTCTCGCTGACCGTCCAGCAGATCAACGCGAGCTCATAGGGCGCCCACGAATCCTGCGGGTTGGTCACGAAGCACTTTCGAATCGATGCGTACATTTCCGGCTCACGCCTGAGCTCCGTGAACTCGGCTGCCGCCATGCGGTTTGCATCCCAATCATTCGGCGCGAGCTCGAGGGCGGTGCGAACCGGTCCATCCATCCGATCAAACGAGCCTTTGAGGTTAAAGGCGTTGGCCAGCGTGGTGTACGCGCGCAGTTGCTTCGGGTCGAGTGCGATCGCCTGCTGGCAAAGGTCAACCGCAGAATCCAGCCAGAAAGCCTCACCTTGAAAGCGCTTCACCCGATCGATGTAGGCGCCGGCCAGGCCGACGTAGGCGAGCCCGAACCTGGGATCCTGCGCCAACGCCTGTTCGAAAAACTCGACCGCATGGTCGTTGTCCTCCTTGCGATCGAGGTGCGAGGCTGCTTCTCCACGGAGGTAGAGGTCGTAGGCATTAACGTTCTCGGTCGGATTTTGCTGGAGATTTGCACGCCTCTCGGCAGAGAGCGTTGCGTGCAGCGCGACGGCGATCTGCTCGGCCAGATCGCTCTGGATGGCGAATACATCCTTCAAATCACGATCGTACGATGATCCCCAGAGCCTCCGGCCGGCCCGTGCCCCGTAGAGAATGGTGATGACCTTGATCCGGTTGCCGACCCGTTGCACGCTGCTCTCCAGAATCGCGCCGACATCAAGTTCGGTGCCGATTTCACCCAGACTCTTCCGCTGAGCCGGCGGAATCGCTTTGTACTGCAGGACTGAACCGCGCGCGATCACGCGTAAATCCGGCACGCCGGATAGCCGGTAGATCACTTCAGAGGTCAGGCCATCACTGAAATATTCATTTTCCTTGTCGCCGCTGAGGTTGTCGAACGGCAGCACCGCGACGGACGACCCGGCCGTCGGCGCCGGCAGCGATCGCGGACTGGAAAAATACCAATTCAGGCCGAGCGCGGCCGCCAACAGCAGAAGCGCAACGCCAATCCCGGCGGGAAGCCAATTCCACCGGCGGGACGGCACTTTCCTCCCCGGCTGAGAAATCCCTCGCCGGTCTCGAAATTCCGGCCGTTGCGGCGCGTCCAATGCCTTCTTCATGGCGCGTAACGCCGACTGGAGTTCGTCGGGAGTCTGCGGGCGTCGCGCGGGATCTTTCTCCAGCATGAACTGAAGCAGCACGCAGACCGGGTGCGGGAGCTGTTTCAGTTGCTGGAACGGAAGCGGCGCGTGCAAATGCTGGTGGATGAGCTGAGGCGCGGTGCCTTCGAAAGGCAGTTTGGCCGTGAGCATCTGCCAGAGGGTTACGCCCAGCGAATAAATGTCTGAACGAATGTCCACCTTTGCACCGGAGCACTGCTCCGGGCTGGCGAAGAGAGCTGTTCCTGCAAAGGTGCCTGGCGCGGAGAGGCCCGGATCAGACTGCGAAGGGGACGTTACCTTCGACAAACCGAAGTCGATAACTTTGACGGTCACCGCGCCGTCCTGGCCGAAGCAGAGCATGAGATTGGACGGTTTGATGTCCCGATGGACGATTTGCTCTTTGTTCGCCGCGCCCAGCGCAGCAGCGACCTGGGCGACAACCTCGACCGCCACGTCCACCCCCAACGGCCCTTGGCGATGAATCACTTCGCCAAGCGTTTCGCCCTCCACGAATTCCATGGCGTAAAAGTAATGGCCGCCTTTCGTGCCGAGATGAAAGACGGACGCCACGTGCGGGTGGCGAAGTCGGGCGGCCGCACGTGCCTCGCGGACAAATCTTGCGCGCACGGATTCGTCGTAGAGGTAACGGGGATTGATGACTTTCAACGCCACGGGACAACGCAGGTTGGTGTCGAAGGCTTTATACGTGACGCCCATCGCCCCGCGACCGAGCTCAACGGGAGTACCGTCGTTGCGCGTGAACAATTCGTAATGATCAAACCTGTGCACTGACGGTGTGCCGGCGCCTTTCCCCGGAGAGATTTCCGCCGGGTCGCCGTCACTCGTGGTTTCGACGGGTTCGGTGGTTGTCTCCAACGCAGCCCGGAGTTGGCAAACCGGACACCGCTCGGCAGGACGGGCAGCCGGCAGTTTCGTCCCGCATTTCGGGCATGTGGAAATTACGTCAGTGGGTGGCGGCGCCCCGGCCTGGGCTTTCGAATCGATCGCAGCGTCTCCGGACGCCCCGTTCATAACCGGCCTTCGGCAACAACCAGCGCATCGCACAACGCGCGGATCTCATCTTCGATCTCCGCCGGGTCCGTCACCGTGAGGGCGACTTCCTGGCGCAAAAATGCGGCATATTGTTTCCGGAACCGGTGGATCAACGTCTTGGCCGCACCGATCCTTACGCCCAGCAATTTGGCGATTTCTTCGTAGGACGGCGGGCCCTTCCCTTCCTCCACACCCACGAACACCTTGAGCACTTCAAACTTTGATTGCTCGCCACGGGCAACGTAATCATCGCGCAGACGTTCTACCGCCCGGGTAAGCAGGGTCATGGCCCAGCGTGCCTCAAAGATCTTTTCTGCGGTCAGGTGGTCGCGCGGTTCGAGCCCGTAACGTTTCTCACCGTCCTCGGCATCCAGAAAAACAAACTCGCGGTTCCCGCCCCGCTTGAGGCAGCGAGCCCGGTCAATTTCGTCCGCCAGGAAATTTTGGAAAGAGGCGAGCAAAAAGGATCGAAACTTCCCTTTCAGCGGCTGAACGTGTTTCAGGGCCCGATGTTCCAACAGGTGCAGGAAAAAGCCTTGGGTGAGGTCCTGGGCATCGTGCGGAGCAGACCCGCGGCGGCGGGCGAATGCATACAGGGGGTACCAGTAAAGGCGGCAGAGCTCGCTTAGAGCCGCCTGGCTTCCGGGTAACTGGCTCTGCGCGGCCACAAGGATTGCGCTCCAGCGGGTCGTGCAAAAACGCGCCGGGTCATCCGTTATGGGCGCATGCTCCGGATTCAACGCTAGTTCCTTCCCTATTTAATCGCTGGATGGCCCTGTGTCGATGTCGAATCCTCTTGAAGCGCCAATCTTATCCGTTCGGGCCATGCTACAGCCCGCAAAACGCGTGAGAGCAGCGCATCTCGGGGCCGGCGGCCTGCCGTATCCGGAGAGCGTTAAGACCATTTCGATGGCCATCGAGGTAAAATTTTTGTCTTAGGCCCGACGGGCCGGCAGACCTTAGCCCAGGGTTCCACCCCTGAGCTTTACCCACATTGTTTGAGGGCAGCGCGGGGACAGCCGTGACCGTCTTTCGGCCCGAAAGGCCAAGAGAACTTAGCCCAAGGTTTACCCTGGGTAACCGTAAAATCACGATCGAGCCCTGAAGGGGCGGCAGAACCCGACGGCAACGCTTTCTACCGCCCCTTCAGCAAATCCAACCCGGCGGGACGGGCGTTTGTTAGGGAGGGCGTACAGGCGTGACGCCTTAGGAGGGCTCGATCGTGATTTTACGGTTACCCAGGGTAAACCTTGGGCTAAGGTCTGCTGCCCCTTCGGGGCTGAAACCCGGTCGAAATTCCACCAAGACAACTGTCTGAACGGTGTAAGATCAATTCGACAAGGCGCGGAGCATCCGCCAGTACCCCCTCGCGCCCGAATTCTACCGAGATAATTGTCTAAATGGTATGAGACAGGCTCCGCCCTGCGGGCGACTGCGCTGAGGTTAAGGCGTAGCCCTGAAGGCCCGGCACTCAACGGCCGCGGCCCGGGACGCCAGAACCCGCCCCGCCGCGCGGCAGCAGGCGGTTCACCTTCGGCTTCTCGATTTTATTCTGATCCAACCCGGTTCGACAGAAAAGGTCACCCGCCGCCCGCCGGAGGCTTGGAGGCCGCCGTCGGCAAAGCGGGAGACTTGTGCGGTCGCAGCACTCCGCTTCCCTGGCGGGCGCTCGGCCGTCGTGACCATCAGCAACCGCGCGTCCGGCCCTGCGGGCGCAAGGACGAGGGGTCGGAAGGCATTCAAGTCCAGAACCTGATCATGGAAGCGGCGCAACCCCGTTCGATGCCCCGTGCTGACCACGGTGGACTGCGGGAGCGCCGTGCGCAAAAGGCCGTACAAGTGGGCCTCGGCGCGGTGATCCAGCGCCGAAGTCGCCTCGTCCAGAAACACCATCGCCGGTCTGGCCAACAGGATCCGGGCAAATGCCAGCCGCTGTTGCTCGCCCAGCGACAGCTGCCTTGACCAGTCTCGCTCCCGATGAAGGTCGGGCGTTAACGCCTCGAGCCCGACGGCCTCGAGCGCCATCCGGAGCCGCTCGTCCGGCGAGCCGTGCGTTTCGCCCCGGGGATAAAGGAGCGCGGCACGCAACGCGCCCAACGGCATGTAGGCCGACTGGGGAACCGAGAGGAGCGAACCGGACCCAAGCTCAATTTCGCCCCGGCAATAAGGCCACACGCCGGTGATGGCCCGCAATAAGGTCGTTTTTCCTATCGCCGCCGGGCCGGTGATCAGCAGCGCCTTTCCGGGGGCGACCTCAAACGTTACCCCACGCAAAAGGGGGATGTTCGCCGGAAGATCAACATCCAGGTTCCGGACCACCACACCCCCGGCGGCCCGGCCGCGGCGAAAGGCGGTCTGCGACGGCGCATCCGGCAGTTTGCGAATGCTGCCCAAGCGCCGCTCGAAGTCGCTGAGCCGTTGCGTGACCGCCTGCAGAGCCGCAATATCCGGATAGCTGCTGATGATGAACGACAGGGCGGCATGGACGTTGGCGAAGGCATTCACCACCTGCATCAAACCCCCCAGGGTGATCAGTCCGGCAAAATAATGCGGCGCAATGAGTACCATGGGAAAAATGGGCGCCACCTGGGTGTAGCCGGAAGTGAACCAGCCCAGGATCCGTTGACGCTTCATGATGCGCTTGAAGTTCTCGAAAATGCGGTGATAGCGCTGGTGGAAAACGTCGAGCTCAACCGGTTCGCCACCATAAACGGCCACCCGCTCCGCGTTTTCGCGCAGGCGCACCAGGCTGAAGCGGAAGTCGGCCTCGTAGCGTTGCCGGTCGAAATTCAAGGTCACCAGCGGCCGGCCGATCTTAACCGCCACGCAGGTAGCAACTCCGGCGTAGAGCAGAGCCGCCCAGACCAAAAACCCGGGGATGCGCGCCGCCCCCAGCGGGCCAAGCGGGATCTCTGCCGTCCCGGAAAGACCCCAGAGAATCACGCAGAACGAGGCAAACGAGGCGATCGAGGAAATGAGGCCCACCGCCAGGCTCATCAGGTAAGCCGTAAACTGGCCGATATCCTCCGCAATCCGCTGGTCCGGGTTATCCGTCGTGCTCAACAACTGCAACCGGTAATAGGCCTGTTGCCCCATCCAGGCATCCAGATGCTCGTGAGTCAGCCACCGCCTCCAGCGCACGTATAGCATCTGGTTCAGGTAGACGGCGTAGACCGAAGTCGTAACCGCAAGGACCACCAGGATACAAAAAATGCCGAATTGCCGGAAAAGCTCGGTCCGATCGAAGCTTTGGAACGCGTTGTAGAAGGCACGATTCCACTCGTTGACCCGGACGCTGAGATAGACGCTGCCGAGGTTGAGGGTGATCACCGCGAACAGGAGCCCCCAGGCCCATGCCTTCTCTTGGCTGGTCCAGTAAGGTTTTGCCAGGCGCCAGATTTCACGAATCATGTTCTGTTGCGCCGCCGGTCGAAGAGCGCTGAAAACGTGCGCGCCGAAGCCTGCGGAGGCGATGTTAATTTGACGCTGATGCGCCCGCTTCGGGAGACGTTCCCCTTGCTCCGGGAAGCGGTGATCACCCGGAACCCGCCTGCGCACGCGAAAGCACCGCTGCCGGTAGCGCGCAGCCCCGTCTGCGGGCTGAAAATTCCGTCCGTTCCCCCTTTTAGCCTTCGAGACAGTCGCCCGTCAGATGATCCTAACTCCGGCAACGGAAATCACGGGGGGATCTGCGCGCCTGCGAATCGCGGCTATAGTTATCAAGGCAGCAGCTGCCGCGCGCCTCGGCCTCCTTCAAACAAAGCGAATTTCCCGGCGATGGCTCCTGACCAAAGGGGCAAACGGCGTGGCGAACCGCCAGGAACAAAAGAAACGCTTTCAAAGGAACGCAAATTGGTTGTAGATTCGAACTATCTTCAATATCATGAGTATGGCTGACCTTGTCAAGGCCCGGGAATTGATGGAGGCGGTCGTCACCCTGGTTCGTGCCTTTGGTCTGCATCGGCCCGACCGGATGCCGTCCGGCGGCCGACCGATCTCCGTGGCCGAAGTTCACGCGTTAATGGACATGCACGCTGCCGGACCGATCAGCCAACGCGATCTCGCGGCGGGTTTATGCCTGGAAAAGAGTACGGTCAGCCGTTTGGTACGGTTGATGGAAGGCCGTGGCTGGGTCAGGCGGACCACCGCCGAGCACGACCGCCGGGTCATGCACGTCAGTTTGAGCGAAGCAGGCAGAACCGCTGCGCAACACCTCGCACGGGTGCGCGGCGCGAAATTCGCGCGCGTTCTTGCCGCCATCCCGCAAGATCAGCGGGTAAGCGTTGTCGAGGCCGTTTCGGCTTTGGTCATGGCCGCTCGTGACCTGTCGGCCCGCAAACCTGCCTCCGGCATCGGGTTTTCCCGGTCTCGGGGGCCAGAAATCTGACGAATGATCGATTCCAAGAACCCGTCATCGGCGGCAGGCGCGACCAGAGGAAACGGGATTTCGACGCGTACCTGCAGCGCTTCGGGCCGCTGCCGCCCAATTCTGAACGCTGGGTGCTATCGGCTTTCGGCCCGGCCCGAACGGCGCCATTTCCACCGCCACCACTATCACCATCGCCATCAACCTCAAGCCTGACGAGCAACGACCCATGGACCCGAAGAACATCGAGTTTGTAGATTCGCATGACCTGGACAACTTGAGCGCCTACGGCCCGGCCAGAGCCACCATACCGGGATCGCCTCTGACGGACGAAGAGGTGCGCCTGCTGGACGCCTATTGGCGGGCGAGCCTTTACCTCTGCGTCGGCATGATTTATCTGCGCGACAATCCACTGTTGCGCGAACCGCTCCGGCCCGAGCACCTCAAGACGCGTCTACTCGGCCACTGGGGGTCAGACCCCGGCATGAGCCTGATCTACACGCACGTTAACCGGCTTATCCGCAAGCTCGACCTTAACCTCATTTTTATCGCCGGTCCGGGCCACGGGGCACCCGCGGTGCTTTCCCACATCTACCTGGAAGGCACCTACTCGGAAGTTTATCCCGACAAAAGCCAGGACGAAGAGGGGCTGCGGCGGTTTTTCAGGCAGTTCTCGTTCCCGGGCGGCATCGGCAGCCATTGCACGCCTGAAACCCCGGGTTCCATCCACGAAGGCGGCGAGCTCGGGTACAGTTTGTCGCACGCCTACGGCGCGGCCTTTGATCATCCCGACCTGATTGCCGTAACCATCGTGGGAGACGGCGAGGCTGAGACCGCGGCCCTGGCCACTTCGTGGCACTCCAATAAATTCCTCAACCCCGCCCGCGATGGGGCCGTGCTGCCCGTACTGCACCTCAACGGCTACAAGATCAACAATCCGACCGTCCTCGCCCGCGTCCCGCACGAGGAACTCGAGGCCTTGTTGCGCGGTTACGGTTACCGTCCCTATTTTGCGGAGGGGTCTGAACCTCAATCGATGCATCAGGCGCTGGCGGCCACCCTGGAGCGCTGTTTTGAAGAGATCCGGGCCATCCAGGACCAGGTGCGCCGGTCGGGCCGTACGGGCCGGCCGCGTTGGCCGATGATTGTGCTGCGCAGTCCGAAGGGGTGGACCGGCCCCAAGGAGGTCGACGGCCACCGCGTGGAAGGCTTCTGGCGCGCCCACCAGGTGCCCATCGCCACCATCGCCCAGAACCCGGAGCACCTTAAGATGCTGGAGAATTGGCTGGCCGGCTACCGTCCCCACGAGTGTTTCGATGCGCAGGGCCGGCTGATGCCTGAACTCAAGGCGTTGGCTCCGGCCGGCACGCGCCGCATGAGCGCCAACCCGGTCACCAACGGCGGCTTGATCCGGCGGACCTTGCGGCTGCCGGACTTCCGGGATTTCATGGCTGACGTCAATGCCCCCGGTAAAACCGAGGCCGAAAACACCCGGCCTTTGGGAACGTTCCTGCGCGAGGTACTGCGGGCCAATCCGAACAATTTCCGCGTCTTCGGTCCCGACGAGACCACGTCCAACAAGCTCGATGAGGTCTATGCCGCCTCGAAGAAAACCTGGAATGCGGTTTTCTTTCCCGAGGACGCCGACGGTGGCGAGCTTTCGACCGACGGCCGGGTCATGGAGGTGTTGAGCGAACACAACCTCGAGGGCTGGCTGGAAGGGTACCTGCTGACGGGGCGTCACGGTTTTTTCTCCAGCTACGAGGCGTTCGCGCACGTGATCGATTCCATGGTCAACCAGCATTGCAAATGGCTTGAGATCAGCCGCGACCTGGCTTGGCGGGCGCCGATTTCCTCGCTGAACCTCCTGATCACCTCCACCGTCTGGCGCCAGGACCACAACGGGTTTACCCACCAGGACCCCGGTTTTATCGACATCGTCATTAACAAAAGCCCTCAGGTCGTACGGGTTTACCTGCCGCCGGACGTAAACTGCCTTTTGTCGGTCGCCGACCATTGCCTGCGAAGCAGTGATTACGTCAACGTGATCGTCTCCGACAAGCAGCGCCATTTACAGTACCTGAACCGGGATGCCGCTATCGCCCACTGCACCAAAGGCCTGGGCATTTGGGAATGGGCCAGCACCGACGAGGGGCAGGAGCCGGAGGTGGTGCTGGTGGGTTGCGGTGACATTCCCACCCTGGAGGCCCTGGCAGCCAGCGTGCTGCTGCGAGCTGACTTCCCGGACCTGCGGCTCCGATTCATCAACGTGGTAGACTTGCTGAAGCTCGAGCCCGACACCGAGCACCCGCATGGTTTGTCGGACCGCGACTTTAACAGCCTGTTTACCCTGGATAAGCCGATCATCTTCAACTTCCACGGTTATCCCTACCTGATTCACCGGCTGGCCTACCGGCGCACCAACCATGACAACCTGCACGTCCACGGGTACAGGGAACACGGCAATATCAACACGCCGCTGGAACTGGCGATCCGAAATCAGATCGACCGGTTCAGCCTGGCCATGGACGTTATTGACCGGGTGCCGCGGCTCAAAGTGGCAGGCGCCCACGCTAAGGAGCGCTACAAGAACACCCAGATTGCCTGCCGCCAATACGCGTATGACCACGGGGTCGACGTCCCGGAAGCAGCCAATTGGAAATGGCCTCTCTGACGTGAGAGGCACGCAGAACCGGGCAGGTTGCGTCGCGGTGCCGCGCAACGATGGCGCGGCACGAGACGGCTGATTCTCTCCAAGCCCTCACGCGCGCCTTCGTCGAGCAACATAAAGGATATCGGGCCGGTAGGTTGAAATGCCTCAGGCCCAACGGGCCGGTAGAGCATAGCCCAGGGTTTACCCTGGGTAACCGTCAAAACACGATCAAGCCCTGAAGGGGCGGCAGAAAGCGTTGCTCACGGTTTCCGCCGCCCCTTCAGGGCTGGGTTGGGGGAAAAAGCCTTCCCAGGGTAAACCCTGGGCTAAGATCTTCCGGCCCGTTGGGCCTAGGATGACTATACGGTCTAGTGGGTTTAACGCCGGCAGGTAACCTGGGAAGGAAGACAAAATTTTACCTCCATGGCCGTCGAAGCGGTATTAAAGCCGGCTCATAACGCTTCGAGGCCTCGCGATCCTTAACTCTAACGTTTCGGGGCTGCGGGCTTAATGGCCGGCCAAGGCCTTGGCGCCCATTGCGGGCGCTGTGAAGGTGAACCGCGCTGCGGTGAAGCGCCCAACCGCTTAGGCGTAACGGTCTGGCGGGCAATATCGGTTCGTCTCTGAGGGTTATCCCGGGGATAGCGTTCCATTTTTTCGATCCTTACCATCGCTCGATTACACCATATTACACCATTACTGACGCAGCGCGGCCCTGGCCGTTACAGCGTCGAGCAGCTCTTTTGATCCGGGGCTAATACCATTTCGACGGCCATGGAGGTAAAAAATGTTGTCTTCCTCCCCAGGTACCTTGTCGGCGTTGCACCTATTAAACCGTATGAACGGCCTAGGCCCAACGGGCCGGTAGACCATAGCCCAGGGTTTACCCTGGGAAGGCGTTTCCCCACGACCCTGGCTTGAAGGGGCGGCGGAAACCGTGAGCAACGTCTTCTGCCGCCCTTTCAGGGCTCGATCGTAGTTTTACGGTTACCCAGGGTAAACCCTGGGCTAGGTTCTACCGGCCCGTTGGGCCTAAGGCATTTCAACTAAGTACGAAGCATCCTCCGGCGCCGACACCCCCCTGAGCCGGCATTCTGCCGAGATAAGATAAATGTCTGAACGGTATAAGGTCTCTTGATGGTTGGGCCGTACAGGGGTCGCAGCCTTTCCCTGTACGGGCAATGTAAATTTACCGGCAGCGTTTCAGTGAAAACCCGCTGCATATCCTTTACCCTCGAAGCTGATGCCCGAAGCACAAATTCCACCCCTCATGCTGGCGATGGTCCTGGAGAAGCCCTTGACGGCGCTTGTGCCCAAGCGGGTGCCCACCCCGCAGCCCGGGACCGGGGAACTCCTGGTCCGGGTGGAAGCCTGTGCCGTCTGCAGGACCGACCTGCACGTTGTCGATGGCGAACTGACCGAACCGAAACTGCCCCTCATTCCGGGCCATGAAATTGTCGGCAAGGTCCTCCGGTGCGACTCCGGCCGATTCGCGTCCGGCCGGCGCGTGGGTATCCCCTGGTTAGGTTGGACCTGCAGCCAGTGCCGGTTCTGCAAACGGGGCGACGAAAATCTCTGCGAGCGGGCGCAGTTTACCGGTTACACGCGCGACGGCGGCTATGCGGAGTACGCCGTTGCCGATGAGCGTTTCTGTTTTGCGATCCCCGTGGCGTACGATGAACCCGCCGTTGCGGCGCCCCTGCTTTGTGCCGGCCTGATCGGGTACCGGTCGCTGGTGATGGCGGGCAACCCGGACCGCGTGCGAAGGCTTGGCCTTTACGGGTTCGGCGCGGCGGCGCACCTGGTGGCTCAGGTGGCCCGTTACCAGGGACGGCAGATCTACGCTTTCACCCGCCCCGGTAAAGCCGCCGATTGGGAGTTTGCCAAACGCCTCGGGGCAATCTGGGCCGGCGGTTCGGATGAACCGCCGCCGGAACCCCTGGATGCCGCGATCATTTTCGCCCCGGCGGGGCCGTTGGTACCCCTGGCGCTCAAGGCCGTCGACAAGGGAGGCCGCGTCGTGTGCGGCGGCATCCACATGAGCGATGTACCTTCGTTTCCTTACGCCTGGCTCTGGGGTGAACGCACGATCTGTTCGGTGGCCAACCTGACGCGGCGCGACGCCGAAGAATTTCTTACCCTGGCGCCGGCCGCCGGGATCAAACCGGAGGTACAACGTTTGCCGTTAACGGAGGCAAACGAGGCGCTCGAACGGTTGCGCACCGGACGCCTGCAGGGAGCTGCAGTCCTGGTGCCGTGAGGTCGCATCATCAAGCGTGGCCGTCGCCGCGGAGATCAGCAACGCCCAAAACGCCCAAGACCGGCCAGAGGTCGATCTCGACCTCACCCCTGGGTTGCGAGCAGCAGATCAACAGATTTCCTTCGCTTGGCGGCTCCAAGGGCGAGGGGTGATAGTCGACCGCCCCTCCGATCAACGCGCACTCGCAGGTGTGGCACACCCCGAATGAAGGTGGTCCACAGAGGTAGAAATCACCATTTCGAGTGACGCGAAGCCGATCGAGCAAGGCCACTTTCAGGCGGCCGGCGGAGTCGTAATCCTGACCCAGCTGATCCTCAAGCTCGGGCCTGCTATAGACAATGTGGCTCCACAGTCTGCCCCCGCCAGGTGACCTCACGCGGCAGGCCTACGTTGACTGACACAAGCTTTCCCATGGGATACTCCTCCACTACCGGTACGCAGCGTCAGATTACTGAACCGCGAATGACGATCGCTTCCCGTGTGAGGTTAATTCGGATGCCTTCTGCCGGCTTCGCTCTTAGTCCTGCTCGCCTAAAGTCTGCGCGTAAGTTTTGCCGTAGGGATAGAAGAGGTCCTTCCGGCCTTGTTGCCAGGCTGCTTTCAGTTCCGGCGTGGTGATGTCCCAGTCCGGCCGGCAGTTCCTGGTCACGGCGCGTAAGTCCTGTCGTAGCTCTTCAATGGTCGGCCGGCCGAAGAACCAGTAGCCCATGTAGACCTTGTAGATGACAAGACCCGGTTCGAGTACAATGACGTGAGGAATCATCGGATTGTGCTCCGGATCCGTATACTCCGCGATGTCGAGATCCTTTTGAATCCTGCGGCCCGGATCGGAAAGGAAAGGCCAGTGCGCGCCGATTCCCGAGCGAAACTCATTCGTCTCAGTGATGTTATCTGTGCTGATCGTGACGAGCCGGCAGTAGCCCACCTCCAGCTCGCGGTGAAGTTGGACCAAGCCTTCGTGATGGCGGCGATCCTTCGGGCAATACCCCCCGCGACTCAGGACGAGCACCATCGGATGTTGTCCTTGCAAGTCGGATAGCTTGCGGCGTTTCGCCGTGTGATCGGTGAGCTCGTAGTCTGGGAATTTGGACCCTGGAACAATGTCGGGACGCATCATCCTAGCTTTCCATCATAGGAACCGCGTCGCAAACGAAGCAAGGTCCGCCATGCCAGCCGGCTCCGGCCACCCCACGTGCCCTCTTCGAAGGTCTTCCGCAACCACACGGCATTCTTTCCTACAGGCGCAATGTACTTCCACGTTTCGTAGTTGTCTGGGCGTTATCGATGATGGGGCGCGTAGGAAGCTGCGGCGTCAACAAGGGTCACAGGGGCTTGAGCCCGCCCAGCATGGTGGGAATCAGCTCCGAAACCGTCGGGTGAATGTGTACGGCCCTTTGGATGACGGTGTACGGGGCTTTTGCATACATGACGTCCAGGATCGAGTGAATGACTTCATCGCCGCCGGGCCCGAGGATGGCCGCACCTAGAATTTCTTTGGTATCTGCATCGACCAGGATTTTCATGAAGCCCTGCGTTTCGCCTTTCTCGATCGCACGAGCCACCCGCGCCATCGGTCGTTTTCCGACGAGCGCACGCCTGCCTGCATTGCGCACCTCTGCTTCACTCATGCCCGCCCTCCCGAGTGGTGGGTCGATGTAAAGGGCATAGGCCGGGATCCGGTCGCTAACCCGCCTGGGGTCTTGATCGAGGACATTCGCGGCCACGATCTCGTAGTCGTTATAAGCCGTGTGGGTAAAGGCGCCTTTGCCGTTGCAGTCGCCCAGCGCCCAAATGCCGGGCACGTTGGTGCGCAGTTCATCGTCTACGAGAATGTACCCGTGTTTGTCCACGGCAACGCCGGCTTTCTCGAGCCCGAGGTCGTCGGTGTTGGGCCGGCGTCCGACCGCGAGCAACAGATGAGATCCGCCGATGACGGGAGGCCCGCTCGCGCAATCGACCGTTACGGTGATCTCGTCGCCCCGCTTGCCCACGCTGATGCACTGCGCGTTGAGGCGCACGTTAACGCCTTCGCGCTCGAAGATGTCTTTCACTGCGGCGGAGACGTCCTCGTCTTCGCGACGGACCAGACGCGGCCCCATTTCGATGATCGTGACCTGACTGCCGAAGCGCCGATACATTTGGCCGAACTCAAGGCCCACGTAGCTGCCGCCCACGATAACCAGATGGCGAGGAAGGAAGTCCACGTCCATCATCGAGCTGTTGGTAAGATAACTGACCTGATCAAGGCCGGGCAGGGGCGGTGCCAGAGCGCGCCCGCCTACATTGATGAAGATGCGTTCCGCGCTCAGCAGCGTGGTGCCTACGCTCACCTCGGTCGGCGAAATGAAACGGGCGTGCCCTTCGTACACCGTGCAGTTCTGCATGGCCTTGAGCCAGGATTCGACGCCTTTTCGGGACTCGCCCGACACGGCGTCTTTGCGGGCCTTCACTTTTGTCATGTCCACACTCACCCGGCCCTCGATCACCACCCCAAAATCGGCTGCGCGGCGAGCGAGGTGCGCCGCATAGGCATTTGCCACCAGGGTTTTGGTCGGCGTGCACCCGGTATTGACGCAGGTGCCCCCGAACAGCTTGCGCTCGATTACGGCAACCTTCATCCCGGCGGCGGTAAGGCGTTCTGCCAGGGACGGTCCGGCTTGTCCGGTTCCGATGATAATGGCGTCGTATGCATTGGTCATAAAAACCTTCTCCTTCTCACTCGACTCCGCGGCGGGCACGGGCCCCGCCCACGATCACGGCCTTCACCATTCGCTTCCGCCGGCAAGTCCGTGCGCGCGTTGCCGCCAAAACGTCCGACGGCCAGCATCAAAATAAAAAAAGTTCAGCCGCCGATCGGGGTTCAATCCGGCCTCAGTGTGGCCTCACATGATCTGCTGAACCCATTGGCTCCGCCAGGCCGGCGCCTCGAAGGGATCCGCGAAATACTGTGTCTCGCGCACGACCTTTCCGTTGCGGAACTCCATAATACTCACTGTGTATGCTGGTCGCCCCTGGTACGTGATTGTGTATTCCGTGATCCAGAGATCACCGTTTCCGAGCATTCGCTTGACGTTGAAGCCCGACGGCTTACCGGGATGATGACTTCGCAAGGCCTGCAAATTGTTCCTCCCAAGGATTCGTTCACCTGACTGGGGATAATCACAAATGGCATCGTCAGCGTAAATATCGTGTTCCGCGTTTGCGTCGCCGGCTGCCGACGCGTGCCAGTGCGTATTCAGGGCTTCACGTATTTGTTCCTCTTGCATGGACTGCTCCAGGTGCTGGTTGGCTCTCATGTTCACCTTCCTCTTGGAATAAACCCAGGCACGCCGGTCTCCACAACCGAATTAAATCTTTGCCGCGTCTTGATTCCCTGACTAATCTCTTCCACTCGTGCCCTGAGGGAGAACGGGTAACGGGTAACGGGTAACGGGTAACGGGTAACGGGTGCCGGGAACAACGTATCGCTGACTACAAAAAGGGAAGGTGTCCATCGCCCGGTAGTTAGAAAGCAAGGGCAGCAACGTACGCCATCCCAGGAACTGACGGCTGAAAGTGCGGCGCGGCCGGATCGCAAGTACAAAAACGCGCAACTGTATCCTTGGCAATCCCCCCTTTACTCGCGCGCGAAATTTCGGCTGGAGCCCGTAATACCATTTCGAGGGCCATGGAGGTAAATTTTTTCTTCCTTCCCAGATGCCGTGCCGGTGTTACACCTATTAGACCGTATAAACGGTCCAGGCCCAACGGGCCGGGCATTTCCACCAACCAAGTACGGAGCATCCTGCGGCGCCGGCACCCCCCGTCGGCATTCTATCGAGATAACCGTCTGAATGGTGTAAGAGGCCAGGGCCGCAAATTTGGTCTCCAGATACAGGCAAAACGAAAATACCTTGTACCTCACTTTTGCCGAACCGGCTGTGTGCCCCGGAAGCGCAAGGCCGACCCACACACTCACGGCTTGAGACGCAAACCTTTTGGAATGACCACACGATCCAACGCCTCAAACCCAACCTGGGCCAGCAACGCGAGTGATGCGGCGGGAATTGCGCCCTGCAGAATGGTATTGGAGTCGTTGAGGTTAAGCCCGCTTAGAATGGGTTCCCCCAGCCCGCCGACCCCGATTAACGCGGCGAGCGTGGCGGTACCCACGTTGATGATCGCGCTGGTTTTTATGCCTGCCAAGATCGTACGCGAGGCCAGCGGCAGAAATACCTTGCGCAGCTGCGCGCGCGGCTCCAAGCCAAGCGCCGCGGCCGAGTCCCGGACCGCTGCGGGAATGTCCTGAAGGCCCGTGGCGGTGTTGCGGACGATCGGCAACAGGCTGTACAGAAACAGCGCAAAGATCGCCGTTGCCGGGCTGATCCCGAAAAACGGGACTGGTACGAGCAACGCCAGTAACGCGAGCGACGGGATGGTTTGAATGATCCCGCATGCCCCCAGAATGAAGTTGCTGACCGGGCCGGGCCGGCTCGCGCGGATGCCAAGCGGCAGGCCGACGATGATGGCGAGCAGCAGCGAGGCTCCCACGAGCTCCAAATGGCGCAGGGTCCAGTGCGCCACTTTCGTTGCGAGGTTACCATCCGCACGCCTTGGCGCGCCGCCAAAGTAGAGCGCCGCGGCTCCCGCGTAGTCCTTGGTCCGCTCCGCCTCGGCGTTGAGGCGCGTCATGCGCCCCTCGTCCAACGTGCCTGCGAGCGTTTCCAGCGCGGCAACCGCATGTGGATCGGTGTCGAGCCGGTAGAGAAACACCGCCTTGTACTGCGGGAAAAAATGAAGGTCATCGTCAAGGACGACGAGGTCGTTCTCGACGATCTTGGCATCCGTCGCGTAGGCGTCCTTGAGATCGAGTGAGCCGCCGGCCAGCGCGGCGTAGCCGAGCGCGTGATCGATCCCGCGCACATCATCCATCTGCAAATGGTAGCGCCTGCTCAGCGGCACCCAGCCGTCCTGCCGGTCGAGGAACTCATGCGTCAGGCCCACTCGCAAGTCGGCATGTTGCCGCAAATCACTGATTTTGCGGATACCGAGCTGGCCGGCGCGCTGCCGCGTCATCACCAGCGCGTAGGTGTTGTTGAAACCAAGCTCTCCTGTCACACCGATGCCCTGTTGGCGAAGCGGCGCACGCATGCTGTCTACGCTGAGCGGCTCCTTTGCCCTTAGAATTTCCTCGCCGATGGTGCCCGTATACTCCGGATAGAGTGAGATTTGGCCGCCGCACAAGGCTTGCCATAAAATGATCGTTCCACCCATCCCCTGCCGGAGTTCAACGGTAAATCCCGCGCGCTGCAAAACGGCCTTGGCAAGCTCGCCCAGCACGTAGGACTCGGTGAATTTCTTCGAACCGACAGCCACCGGCTTCGGCGGTGCGGCAGCGCAGAACGCCAGAACGAGCAAGATCGCGACCGTCCCTCTCATGTCGTCGTTAACGCGCGCTGCGCATTCACGAATTCCCGGACAAACGCCGACGCCGGCCTGACCCGCAGGTCATCGAGGGTTCCGGACTGGACGATGCGACCTTCATTGAGCAACACCATGCGGTCGGCCAAAAACGCGGCTTCGGCCATGTCGTGGGTCACCAACACCGTGGTCTGGCGGAGCCGATGAAAAATTTCCTTTAACTCCTCCTGTAACCGCGCGCGCACCATCGGATCAAGTGCGCCGAGCGGCTCATCGAGAAGCAGCACCCTGGGCTCAAGCATCAGCGCACGCATCAGGCTCACGCGCTGACGTTGGCCACCGGAGAGCTCGACCGGGTAGCGTCCGAGGCCATTTCCGGGGAAATGCGTCAGCTCGCAGAGCTCGTGCAACCGGGTTTCCATTCGCGCGACGGGCCATTTCAAATGTTTCGCCATCAGCAGCACATTTTGCGCAGCCGTCAGGTGCGCAAAAAGCCCCCCTTCCTGAATCACGTACCCGATACGCCGCCGCAGCTCGAGGATGTTCGTCGGGGAGACGCGCTGGCCGTCGACGGTGAGGATGCCGGTGGTCGGCTTGAGCAATCCGATGATCAATCGCAAAAGCGTTGACTTGCCGCAGCCGCTCGGGCCGATGAGCGCGGTGGTTTTTCCTGCCTCGACCGACAGGTCGGTTTCGTGGAGGGCTACCGTCGCGCCGAACGCTTTGCTGACTGATTTGAGTTCAATCATCTCGCGGGGCTTACGGGATCGCCGCCGTTGACGCGGGGCCACGCTCCGTACCGGTCAACGACGAGGTACAGCACGCTAAACAGACGGCCGGCATCGACCCAGAAGCTTTCGAGCGTCCATCCCGATCGCGCCGCGAGCTTTTCAAAGTCCTCGACGGAGTATTTGTACGAGTGTTCCGTGCCGATGGATTCTCCGCGCCCAAAAGCAATTTCGGCGCCGTCTAATTGTACGGTCTGTTCGGCCCCGTTCACCAGGTGCATTTCGATCCGGCCGAATGCTTCGTTGTAAAAGGCGTGATGCCGAAAGGATTCGCTCCGGATGGATACGCCAAACGCGCGATTGATGCGCGTCAGCAAGTTGAGATTAAACGCCGCCGTCACACCACGGGCGTCGTTGTAGGCGCGCTCCAGGGTGCGCCGGTCCTTCTTCAGGTCCACGCCGATCAGCAATGCCCCGCCCTGGCCGCAGAGTGCCGCAACCCGGCGGAGAAAATGCTCGGCCTCCGCCGGCTCCAGGTTGCCGATCGTTGAGCCGGGAAAGAACGCAACCGTCCGGCGCGGCGCAGACGGCATGCGCGGCAAACTGAAGTCCGCTGTGTAGTCAACGCATACCGGCAACACGCTCAGACCCGGGTAAACGCGTGAAAGGCTGGCCGAAGATCGCAACAAATGCTCCCGCGCTATGTCGACCGGCACATACGCAGCCGGCGAGGAAAGGCGGTCGAGCAAAATGCGCGTTTTGGTACTGCTGCCGCTGCCAAACTCGACCAACCGGCACCCGGGGCCGAGTGCTGCACAAATCTCGGCGGCATTCTCCCGAAGGATACTTGTCTCCGTACGGGTGGGATAATACTCGTCGAGCCGGCAAATCTCGTCGAAAAGTTTGCAGCCGGTCTCATCGTAAAGGAATTTCGGTGCGATGCGTTTTGGGCGTTCTGACAAACCGCGCACCACTTCGCGGCGAAATGCATCCAGCGAAGGTTCGAAATCGTGAAAGTTCCCGGCAATCGCGTGGTCGTCAGGTTTCATGGGGAAAAGTACGCCGCCACCCGATTTGCAGGCCGTTAGTCCACATCTCTGGCCAGGCGGATCCCCATGAACTGCCACCGCGCTTGGGGCGGGAAAAAATTGCGGTACGTCTTGCGGATGTGTGACCGGGAAGTCGCGCACGAGCCGCCGCGCAGCACGTACTGATTGCACATGAATTTGCCATTGTATTCGCCGAGTGCACCGGCCACGGGCGCATAACCCGGATAGGGCGCGTATGAACTGCGCGTCCATTCCCACACATCACCGAACATTTGCGCAAAGGGTTCATCAGTGGCCGTTTCATCGAGCGGCTTTGCATGAAAGATTTCGTCGTCCGCGAAGTTTCCTGCCCGCGGCAAATCCGCCGCCGCGACCTCCCACTCAAACTCAGTCGGCAGACGCGCTCCGGCCCAGCGCGCAAATGCATCGGCCTCAAAATAGCTGACGTGACAGACCGGCTCGCTGCGATTGAGTTCGCGCGTGCCCGACAACGTGAAAGTGGACCAGCTTCCGTCGCGTCGTTCCCAATAGAGGGGTGCCTCCCAGCCCTGTTCATTGACGGTGTACCAGCCGAGCGAAAGCCAAAACTCGGGCCGCTGGTAGCCGCCGTCTTCGATGAAGTCAAGGTACTCGCCGTTAGTAACGAGCCGCGACGCAAGCTGGAAACCTTCAACAAACTGCCGGTGCCGCGGCCCCTCGTTATCGTAACAAAACTCATCGCCGTTGTACCCGATCTCGTGCACCCCCGCCGTGAACGTTTGCCACCGGAGCGGGGGAACCGGCGAGGCCGCCAACCGTGGACGCTCACGAAACACGGGGCGCAGCGGGTTTTCTGAGAAAACGTGTTTGATATCCGTCAGCATCAACTCCTGGTGTTGTTGTTCGTGGTGCAGCCCCAGGGTGATGACCGGGGCAAATTTCTCGGTGAGATCCGGATCTTCAAAAACGCGATCCATGAACGCGTCAACGCGAGAGCGGTATTCCCATGTCTGGCGTAGGGTGGGACGCGAGATCAGCCCGCGCTTCGGCCGGCAGTGCATTTTGCCGGCAGCGTTGTAATACGAATTAAACAGGTAGGCGTACTCCGGGCTAATGGACGCGTAACCGGGCACCGCTACCTTGAGTACGAATGCCTCAAAAAACCAACTCGTGTGCGCCAGGTGCCACTTGGTCGGACTCACTTCGGGCACCGTCTGGACGACGCAGTCCTCAGGCTCAAGCGTTGCACAAAGCTTTCGGCTAAAATCTCGAACGCGGTAGTATGCAGAAACGACTTGGCTGCCGTTGCCAGTGTTCTCGAAAGGTGTCGAAGCGCCAGGCGCAGTTTCCGTCCATGCTGTCACTGGTGGGAAAGGCATGGTTGAAACCCTACCGCAGAAATGGTCCGCGACAAATCCAAAAGGCGTTACTGGCCGGGGCACCAGGAAGGGCTGGTTGCATCGGATCATCGGATCACCTCAGGGCGGTTCAACTCAATCCCTGGCACTCACGACGCCCCTCCGACGCCTAGCGTTTTGCAGGCCGAGGCGAAAACAATTTTTACACCATTTCGACGGATACAGAGGTAAAACTACGTCTTCCTTCCCGGGCGCCCTGCCAGCGTTACCCCTATCCGACCGGGTCTCAGCCCCGAAGGGGCGGCAGAACATAGCCCAGGGTTTACCCTTGGTAACCGTAAAATGACGTGAGCCCTGAAGGGGCGGTAGAACCCGCGAGCAACGCCTTCCGCCGCCCCTTTCCCGACGGGACGCGATCGCTCTTAAACGCCCCGTCCAGGGACTAAAAGTCCCTGGCTAACCTCAGCCGGCCCTACGAGACGAAAGCGCCCCCATCCAGCGGCCCTTAACTAAATGGCAGTGGGCTAAACCCTGGGCTATGTTCTACCGGCCCGTTGGGCCCAAGGCATTTCAACCAAGTACGCAGCATCCTCCGGCGCCGACGCCCCCCGAGCCGACATTCTACCGAGATAAATGTGTCAATGGTATTACGCCGGTTACGGAAATTTTGTTATCCTTCCGCAGGTTTGATCGCAGGCTGCTGCCGTTCGAGCGGATCGGGATTTACGCGGATAATCTTTTTGCCGAAATTCTCACCTCTTAACAAACCGATCAGCTCACGCGGCGCATTTTCCAGCCCATCCGTGACATCTTCGCGGTACTTGACCCGGCCTTCGCTGAGCCACCCGCTCATGTCCGTGATAAACTCGGGATATTGCGAAGCGTAGTCGAAGACGATAAACCCATGAAAGGTTAACCGCCTGGTCAGGATAGCGCGCATGAACAGCGGAACGCGGTCAGGCCCCGGCGGCAACTCGGTAGCGTTGTAGTGAGCGATCAGGCCGCAGACCGGGATACGGGCAAAGTTGTTCAACAGCGGCAACACCGCATCCATAACGGGGCCGCCGACATTCTCGAAGTAGATATCGATGCCGTTCGGACAAGCCGCCTCCAGGCGTTCCGGCAGATCCGGCTCGCGGTGATCAAGGCAGGCATCGAACCCGAGTTCGTCCCGAACGTAACGGCATTTCTCCTGGCCCCCGGCAACGCCGACAACCCGGCAGCCCTTGATTTTGGCAACCTGGCCCACAACCGAACCGACCGCGCCGGCGGCCGCGGCGACGACGACGGTTTCTCCGGGTCGGGGTTTACCGATATTCAGCAAACCGGTGTAAGCCGTGAGGCCGGGCATGCCCAGAACGCCGAGCGCATAAGAAATCGGACCGAGCGAGCGATCGATCTTTTGCGTTCCGGCACCATCAGACAGCGAATAGTCCTGCCACCCGCTTGCCGCCAGGACAAGGTCGCCGGGATGGCAGCCGGGGACGTCCGACTCGACAACCTCGCACACCGACTGCCCGACCATCACCTCCCCGACCTCAACCGGGGGTGCGTACGAGGGACCGGCGTTCATCCGGCCGCGCATGTAGGGATCGAGGGAAAGGTAAATGGTTCGCAGCAACATCCGGCCCGGGCCAGGGTCGGGAATATCAGTCTCGACCAGCCGGAAATTCTCCGTTGAGGGTTCGCCGCCGGGACGTGAAGCGAGCAGAATCCGGCGGTTCCTGGCCGGCGGTTGCCATCCGGGCGCATTGGCAGGTTGAGGACTCATGGACTGCCTTTCTCAGCGGTACCGGACAAAAGCAACTCGCCGGCATTATCACCGTTTACACGCGTCATGTGAGCAGCGGCTGGCCGGCGAGTTTTTCCAGAACCCGGGCGGGAGATTTCTCGGGCAGGATCATCGCACTGAGGGGAATGATGAAGGTCTGCTCGAGGGCGAGCCGTCCGCTTAAAACCGAGTGCGGCACCCCGTCAGTGAACACGATCCAGGTGGAGAACGGCGGAAACTCAGTTCTCAACTTCCCTTGTTTTTCGGCTTGGTAATCCTGGCGCTCCTTCAGGTAATCGTGAAAGCTCAGCATGAACTCGTCATAAGCGGTGCGCTGGGCCGCGCCCTTTCCTGCCAGGGGACCAAGAACGTGCCGTAACGTCCTGCGAAGGCGACCGGCCGGAGAGGATGATTGGGCCGCCATGCGGGAGAGTCCGGCGTCCCGCGCGAAGCGCTGGGCGAGCACGCTCATCGGTTCGCCCGTTACCCAGACGCGCGATTCTGCAGGGTTCACGTTGGTGAAGCAGCGCAAAATCCGGTCGCCCCGTGTAGGCCGGGTCGGAAAGGCGTCCACGTGCATCAGGTCGTTGCGGCGATGTACCGGCAGGTCGCGGCCTTGCTCCTCAATGGCGCGGTAACTTGCGAAATCGTGACGAAAACGGCCGGCATACGGTTCCAACAGGCGCGAAATGAATGCGGTCACGTTTTGCGAGTAGGACCTCATGACCTGGTGCAGCCGCTCGGTCGCTTCCGGGGGAGCCGATCCAACTCCCCGCAGCACGTCCCCTTTCGGCCGGTACGAGATGTTTTTGTGGAGGGCCGAATCGCTCTGCTTCACCCCGGTAAGGAATTCAAGGTCGGCTTTCGGCATCTCGAAGGGCATGTGGCGAAAGAAAAGGATGTTCCCTTCTTCAAGCTGCCGGCAACAATCCCGGCTGCGCTGGGTTGAGGATTGCGGATCGGTCCAACCGCCGGGGGTATTAAAATCGGAAATTTCGATTAGTGCCATATATCATTGGATCTGAAATCTTGGGGGCAAGCTTCTGCCGTCCTGCGCTCCGGATCCGCCGTATGGGCGGCCGGGCTAGAGGCCGTTGACGCCCTCCGTGCCCTGACTTCGGCCGCGAGGGAAACGCCGCGCAGCGCGGGACAGTGTTCATGGAGTTTGCCGGCCTTGGTTACACACTTATAAAGTTGAACCAACACTTATGCAGGCCCCCGTCCCCGTCAATCGTGCTCCCGCGCTTGCCCCGGCCCCGGATGCGATCCCGAACCGGCCGGCGACGTCGTGCGCTGCGTCCGGGCGGACGCCCAAGCGCTTTTACCCGCTTTTACCTGAAGCGCTAATCGTCCCGACCGCCGTGCCACGCATCCGGACCCGTAGGGCTCGCGCGATGTGAGAATGGCCACCTTTGCCATGACCCGGCACCACGGCCCCGTTTTTATGCACGCACGATCCGATTCGCACCAGACCGGCAGCGCCTTCAAGGTGAGCTTGCTTTTCCTGCTGTACGGCGTCGTTCACAGCTTGCTGGCTTCCGCCGCCGTAAAGCAGGGGTTTGCCAGGCTGCTGGGCGAACGCGCCCGCAACGGCCTCTATCGCCCCCTTTACATCGGCCAATCAGTGCTCACCACGCTGGTCGCGGCCGTTGCTTTCCAGCGGTTGCGGGACCGGGATCTTTACCGGGTCCCGAAGCCATGGGCCTGGGCGTTTAATCTCATGCAGTTGGCCGGTATCGGCCTGCTGATACGCGCGCTGAGCGTTACCGGCTTCGACCGGATCCTTGGGTTGCCGCAACTCGTTGCCTACTTGCGGGGTGGTGATCCTCCTCCGGAGGCCGCCGCCCAAGGACCGCCGCTGCAGGCGCTCAAGCATCCGGAAAAACTCGGGCCGTTTCGCAACGTGAGACACCCTGAAAACGTCGGCGTCATGGTGGCCCTGTGGGCCTTCCCGAGGATGACGGTTAACCGTCTCGCGCTCGCCCTGTGGACGAGTCTGTACGGCATCGTGGGCTCCCTGCACGAGGACAGCCGGTTGGAAGGGGCCTATGGTGCGGCCTTTGACCGGTACCGTCGCGCTACCCCCATGCTCGTGCCACGGTTCGGCGGACCGCGAAACCAGCACCGGTAAGCCGAAGCCGTTCACCGGCGGACCACGCCCGGGTTTGTCTTGCGCCGGTTCTCATCATTTGCAAATGTTACCGGCAGAAGAGCGGCGGGGCCTCGCCACTTGAGGACCAGTGCGGGCTGGGGGAATGGAGTCAAACGGAGCTTCACCGTTCCTAGGCCTGATGAAAACCATCCGGGTTTTTGTTTCCTCGCCAGGAGATGTCCAGGCGGAACGCACGATCGCGGACCGCCTGATCCGGATGACGGCCGAAGAACTGGGGATCCCGGTCAGTGTTCAATATTCGAACCTTCTCCGCGACGAACCGCTGCCGGCATCATCGAGCGATTCCAGCGAACCGGAATCGGGTGAGGTGATTCTTTGCCCCTACTTTTGGGAATACCAGCGATTTTCATTGGAACTCCCCTACCAGGACCAGATTCCCAATACGGCTCAGTTCGACCTGGTGATTTGTATCCTGTGGTCGCGCCTCGGAACGAAGTTGCATCCCCGCTTCAGGATGCCGGACGGGAGTGAGCCTCAGTCCGGGACGGATTACGAGGTTGCCTGGGCACAGGCGCAACGCAAGAAAACGCCCGGCATTCCGGCACTGCACGTCTACCGCAACCGGAGCCAGCCTAACCCGCCCCTCGAGCCGCCGGAAAAACTTGAAGAATTTCTCCGGCAATGGAAGGCGCTCCAGGCATTCTTTGCGGCTCTCCTGAAAGATAGTGAAGGCCAGTACATTGGTGCGTTCAATAACTACCGGAGTCTTGAGCAGTTTGAGCAGCTCTTTCGCGAGCATTTCCGGGATTTTCTCTCCACTCAGCTTTCCGGTGAGCGCCGGCGCCAGCTGGTGGGCGGCCGCGGCCAGGTACGGCGCTGGAAACATAACCCGTTCCGCGGCCTGCAGTTTTTCGATTTCGAACACGCGCCGATCTTTCACGGCAGAACCAAAGCCATCGGGGAAGTCTTGGAGGCCTTGGAAGAGCAAGCCAGGATGCAACGGCCGTTTGTGCTCATCGTGGGTGCCAGCGGTTCGGGCAAGAGCTCGCTGGCGTGCGCGGGCGTGCTTCCGTTGTTGACGCAACCCGAAACGATTGAAGGAATCGGATTCTGGCGCCGCGCCATCACCAGACCCGGAGCGGGCGGAGGCGACGGGGATTGTTTCGATGCGCTGGCGGCCGCGCTGCTGGAAGCCCCTGCGCTGCCGGCCTTGGAGGATCCGGAATCGCCGAACGCAGTCCGTGATCTGGCGGCCGAACTGAGGCAACACTCCGGCACCGTCGCATTCCGGGTCCGGGACGCGCTCGACCACGCTGCGCGGGAGTGGAAAATCCAGCAGTGCCATTCCCTGGAGGAACGAGAGCGGCAACTGCGGGCCGCAGGCCGGTCTGCCGACGCGGAGCTGGCCCGGCAGCAGAGGGAGGGGCTCGAACTGCCGAAAGCCCGATTGGCATTGGTGGTTGACCAGTTCGAGGAGTTGTTCACGACCGGCTTTTCACCGGAGGTTCGGCAGGGCTATATCTCCGCGCTTGCCGGTTTGGCGCACGGTGGCCGGGTCTTTGTCCTGGCGACGTTACGGAGTGATTTTTACCCCTTCTATCAGCAATTCCCGGAACTGATCGAGCTTACTCGTCCGCGTGGGAAAGTCGACCTGCGGCCCCCTGCGGCATACGAGATCGGGAACATGATCCGGCTGCCGGCCGAAGCAGCCGGCCTGCGCTTCGAACCGGAGCCGGCCACCGGCCAATACCTGGATCAAGCACTTTGCGACGCCGCTTCGGCGACTCCGGAATCCTTGCCCCTGCTCGAGCACGTTTTATCACTGCTGTACGACGCGCAGGCGGCTCGCAGCGACGGGTTGCTCCGGTGGTCGGACTACCGCGGACTGGGGGAATTAAAAGGCGCGCTCGCCAAGCATGCCGAAGCGGTATTCCTCACGCTGCAACCGCATGAGCAAAGGGCGTTTCCGTTGGCGATGCGGTACCTGGTCACGCTGGGTCAGGGCGAGGAAGAGGTGCCCAACCGCCGGACGGTACCTTACCGTGATTTCGTCACCGCGGAGGGCATGGGCCAGGATCAGAATGCCGGTGCGAAGGGCTTCATCGACCTGTTCATCAAGGAACGGCTGTTGGTCGCCGACACCGACCCCCAAGGCGAGGTCACCGTAAGCGTCGCGCACGAGGCGCTGCTCCGGGAATGGCAGCGCGTGAAAGAATGGCTGGCCGAAAACCGCGAGTTCCTGCGCATGCGGGACCGCCTGGATGCGAGCCTCAAGCTTTGGCTGAGCCGCGGCAAACAGCGGGACGACCTGCTCGGACCGGGACTACCCCTGGCGGAAGGCGAAAAGCTCCTCAAAGATTTCAAACCGTCGCTCAGCCGGGCACAAGTCGATTACGTCGCGGCAAGTCTTGCGGAGCGGCGACGGCGCAAACACGTCCAGGAGCGGATTCGTTACGCGGTGATGGCGGCGATCACCGGGCTTGCGATCGTCGCCGGCGTTCAATGGCTCCGGGCTGAGCGCCAGCGCCGGAGTGCGGCGCTGGCGTTTGCATCGGAAGCACAGATTGCGGTGAAGCTGAAGGAGCAGCTGCGGCAGGCCAGCTGGGCAAGCTTCAATCAGGCCGAGCGCCAGTTTCAAATGGGCGAGTGGCAGGAAGCCATCGCCTCTCTCGCGCGTGCGATCAGGTTCGACCCGGCGAATCAAGTGGCTTCCGAACGCTTCTTCCACGAGTTGATCATTCACCGTGAGAACGCGCTTCCCCGGCTCACCACCGCCTTTACCCATCAGGAAGTGATCATCGCCGCAGCGTTCAGTCCCGACGGCACACGCGTCCTGACGGCGAGCTGGGACAAGACCGCCAAGCTCTGGGACGCGGCTTCGGGCAAGCTCCTCGCCGCCTTCGCCCACCAGAATGCAGTTAATGCCGCGGCGTTCAGCCCCGACGGTACCCGGATCCTGACGGCCAGCGCGGACAAAACCGCCCAACTCCGGGACGCGGCTTCGGGCAAGGTGCTCGCCTCGTTTACCCACCAGGGTACGGTTAATGCCGTGGCGTTTAGTCCCGACGGCACGCGGGTGCTGACGGCCAGCGCGGACAAAACCGCCAAACTCTGGGACGCAGCCTCAGGCAGGCTCCTCGCTTCCTTTACTCACCAGGATGAAACGAACGAGGCGGTGTTTAGTCCCGACGGCACGCGCGTTCTGACGGCCAGCGCGGATAAGACCGCCAAATTCTGGGACGCGGCTTCGGGCGAGATGCTCGCCTCGCTTGTTCATCAGGGAGCCGTCTACCATGCAGCCTTCAGCCCGGACGGTTCACGGATCCTGACTGCCAGCAGAGACAAAACGGCCCGGCTCTGGGATGCGCCATCGGGAAAACCGCTGGCGACCTTTACGCATGACCAGGCAGTGTACAACGCAGCGTTCAGCCCGGACGGCACGCGGGTCCTGACGTCCAGTTGGGACAAAACGGCCAAGCTTTGGGAAGCGGGCTCAGGCAAGCTCCTGGCTTCCTTTGCCCACCAGGATGTAGTCGCATCCGGGGCGTTCAGCCGCGACGGCACGCGGGTCCTGACGGCGAGCTGGGACAAAACGGCCAAGCTCTGGGAAGCGGGCTCAGGCAAGCTGCTCGCAACCTTCACTCACCAGGACGCCGTAAGCACCGTGGCGTTCAGTTCTGACGGTACTCGAATCCTGACCGCGAGCTGGGATAAAACCGCCAAGGTCTGGGAAGCGGCCTCAGGTGGGTTCAGCGCCTCGTTTGACCATCAGGACGTCGTTAACGACGCAACGTTTAGTCCCGATGGCACCCGGGTGCTGACGGCAGGCGCAGATCACCGGGCCAGACTCTGGGATACAGGCTCCGGTAAACTGCTGACTTCATTTGCTCACCAGGACGGAGTCAATGCCGTGGCGTTCAGCCAGGACGGCACACGGATGCTGACGGCCAGCGCGGATAGAACCGCCAAGCTCTGGGACAGTGCGTCGGGTAAACTTCTCACCTCCGTTGAGCACCAGGATGCGGTAAATACCGCGGCGTTGAGTCCCGATGGCGCCCGCATCCTCACGGCCAGCGCGGACAAAACCGCTAAACTCTGGGACGCGATTTCAGGCAAACTCCTCACCGTCTTTGAGCATCAGGACGCGGTAAATACCGCGGTTTTCAGTCCCGACGGTACACGGATTCTCACGGCCGGCGCCGATAAAGCCGCAAGGCTCTGGGAGGCCGCCTCCGGCAAACCCCTCACCTCCTTTACCCATCAGGGTACGGTCAACACCGCTGCGTTCAGCCCGGACGGCGCCCGCGTCCTGACGGCCGGCGCAGACCATCGTGCCCGGCTCTGGGAAGCGGCTTCGGGCAAACTCCTCGCCACCTTTACCCATCAGGATGAGGTCAGCGAGGCGGTCTTCAGTGCCGACGGCACGCGGATCCTGACAGCCGGCGCAGACCACACAGCCAAGCTCTGGGAGGCCCCTTCCGGCAAGCTCCTGGCGTCTTTCGATCATCAAGCGAATGTGTACCATGGAGCATTCAGTCCGGATGGCGCCCGGATTCTGACGTCCGGCGCAGATAACCGCGCCAACCTTTGGGACGCGGCGTCAGGCAAGCGGCTTGCCTCCTTCGTTCATCAGGATGCGGTCCGATGGGCTGCTTTTAGTCCGGACGGGACCCGGGTCCTGACGGCGAGCTGGGACAAGACCGTCAAGCTTTGGGACGTGGCTACCCCGGCCGAACTCGCTCGACAGGTAAAAGCATTGCCTGGCTCGATGTCCGGTACCGATCTGCTGCAAGTCGAAGCGCTCTCGGCGATCGCAAGCGGACTCCGATTTTCAGACGATGGCTCGCTCGTTACGGTCGATGAGGAATCCAGATCTCAATGGACGAACCAGCTCAACGACTCGGCGCGGGACCTCCGTCCGGGAACCCGCTTTATACGTTGGTTCTTTAGCGCCGGAACCGATCGAACCATCTTTCCCGCCAGCGATGTCACGATCGTTGAATGGGTGGATAACGTGCTCCTGACAAATCCGAGCATCGCCGACGAATCTATGCGGAACGCGTTGGCCTTCCGTCCCGATCACCCCTTGCTTCACATTGCGCTGGCCGGGACTGAGACTGACTCCAAGCGCTCCGACTTCCTTCGCTCATTCGGTCTGGCGCACCTCCCGAAAAACAGCGTTATCTGCACGCGCGCGGCTGAGATGCTGCTGGCGCAACATCGGCCCGATCTCGCCCTGGTGGCGGTTGATCACGCGCTTCTCGCCAGCCCGGCGGACCTGACCGCCAGGCAAGTTCGATCGAAAATCCTGGAGGCGATACCTCGATGAGACCGGCTGCCCGCACCTCAAATAAAAACGTTCCTTTAACTATCCCTCGCGTGTAGAATAGGTCGAATCGATTCGAGCTCAGGTATGAGAATCCCCCTGTATCCACGGGCGGCCGCTTGCATCGCAGCCGCGTTTGTCCTTGCGGTAAATTGTTCGCTGAGCGCTTCCGCCCAGCAAGCGCCGGAGCCGGCCCGGCCCGCTCCGGGGAACAGGCCGGTAATTTCGCCTGAGCAAGCCGCACCGAATGATCCGAAAGGCGGTCTGGCAACAAAAATCAACGTAGATAGCCAAGGGGTGATTCTGAAGGGGTACGATCCGGTCGCCTACTTCAAACAACGAAAGCCGGTCGCGGGCAATCCCACCTTCACGAGCACCTATCGGGGTGCTACCTACCTGTTCGTATCGCCAGCGGATAAGGCCGAGTTTGACAAGGATCCCGCGAAGTACGCGCCCAGCTATGGCGGATTCTGTGCTTACAGCCTCGCCAAGGGAGTACTGGCCGACGTCGAAGGTCCGGAGGCCTTTACCGTTTACAACGGCAAGCTGTACGTCTGCGGTAACGCGGCTGCGTTGAAAAATTTCAAGACTGATATCGACGCTAACATCGGCCAGGCGGATGTTAACTGGCTCCGCCTGAACGGGCCTTAACGGTCAGACTGCGCGGCTTTGCTGTTCACGCGCTCACCGGTTCGAGCGGCCGCACGCGATGGGTTATCAGCCACTCGGCGTTTTCTGAAAGCGCTTCGCTGCCCACCGCGACCAGCAAGGCTTGGAGGCCGGTGAGTGCGTGCCGTTCGGCGGCCGCTTTCTGATCCGGAGGAACGCGTTCGGGCAGGTTGAAATAATGGTCAAAACGCGGGCCGGCCGCTTGGAAGAGGGAAACCATGGAAGCGTAGCGGCGGAGGTTTTCCTCAAAGAAGTTAACCTCCATCCAGGCACCGCAGAGAACGCCGCCGGTCAAGACCAGATTCTTGAGGATGCTGCCCAGATTGCGAGCCGATGGCAGCCAGGGCACGATCGCCCCGAGCAGGTAAACCGTTCCAAGGATGAACAGGGTCAAAGCGATCACCGTCAGGCCGTTAGTGATCAGGCGCCGCGCTGGAAATGATCCCGTTCGCAGGCCGGCGTGGTTCGAGGCTAAGCCCTTCTCGCGGGGTTCAGCGCGGGTCTTGAGAAGATGCAGGGCGCCCAGAGTCAGCGCGCCCAGAATAACCGGAAATAGCGCAAGCGGGCGCGACAGGAATGGAGCCGCGGGGTGCTGGGCAACGTAAATGAGGGTTGCCTGGAGCAAAAAGCCCGTCCAGAGCAGAACTCGAGCACGGGTCGAAAACGCTTCCTTACGGTGCGTAAGCCGCTCGATTTGGGCTTTGAAATACGCGTGCTGCCCGTCAAGCCAGGCGATGCGGATGCTTCGCAGCACGGCGCGCTGAGCGACCGGCGATAGCCGGTTGAACTGCAGGCGATTGGGTTCGTACGGGAAGGCCACGGCGCTGACTACGTTACGGATCCAACCGAGTTCACCCCGCTGATGTTGCAGGTAGCGGGACGCAACCGACTCACCGCTGCCGCACGCGGTCCAGTAAAACTGAACCCGCAGCCCCTCCGCGATGGCACGATAATCGTCGTAGCGTTCGGCCGCCGCGGTCGTTTTGAACCGAAAGTAAGCAAGCCAGGTGGCCAGCGTTAACCCCAAGGCCGCCAGAAAAGAGACCTGCTGAAACGGTGTCCCTGGGGCCGGCGCCTCCCAGTATTCAGCCAACGAAAAGAGAAGCGCCACGCAAAATGCCAGGGTAAACAGCGTGCGCTTCAGCCGGTTAAGGCGCGCGTTGTAATGCGCACTGCAATCGGCCACGCGGCGCCGCAACCGGGCGAGGCGATCCAGGGTTGCTCTAAGCGACTCGCTCGCCGCGGGCAGCGCGTGGCCTCGCGGCGCGTCTGCCGGGCCATGAGTAATTTCGGGCAGCATCTCGGCGAACGCCTGATCTTCCCGGGCCGGATCAAAAACCTTTTCATGGTTAAGCCGTTCGAGGTGCTGAGTGATGACCTTCAAAATCTCCCTGCCGGCCTCGACCCATCGGGGATCATGGCATGCAGACTCGCTGACTCCCCTGGGCCGGCAGTCGTCAGGATAAAGCACTTCGAGCGCCTCACCCGGTTCATGCGACAACGCGGCACCGCCGGCGGGCGGCGACTCTGATTTCCGGGGTGCATAGACGTGAATAATGGGTCCGTCCTCGGCCCCGCTCAGAACCGGCAGGATCGGCAAGAGGCCCGGCGTAATCCCAAAACGCTTCAACTCCGTGACGGCACGGGCGCCAACATCGTCGCCGGCATTCCGCACCGCGTCTTCGGCCTCATCCAGGGGTTTGTCCGTCAGCGCGATGAGGACGTCACTGTAGGCAGCCACGTATTCGCCGGCTGCGAGGTGACGGCGGTCGCGATCGTGTTTGCCGGTGGCACTGGTGAGGAGGGCGCAGCACTTTTCACGCAGGGCGTTGTCGTCCAGATCGAGCTCCTCGGGCAGGCGCACCACAAAAGTATCGCGCTCCGGGAACTCCGCCAGGAACCGGCCGGCCGCTTCATCGCGCATGGCGCCCTCCCGCGTGAAGATGGAAGTTTGCAGGTACTGGTCTTTGGGGAACGGCAACGGCGCCAGGATACGGAGGCCCGCCGGGTGGTTTGCCTCTCGAGCGGCTTCCACCGCCCACTGGCCGGGCCCTGGGGCAAGCGAGGAGAGCAGGATCAGCGGAGTCCGCGTCAGCCCGAGCCCCGGACCGAGCGCAGGATCGTGTGAGTCAGCCGGACGACCCACCCAGCGGATGATGCGTTTTACCTCGGCTTTGATCCGGTCACGATCGGCTGGGTCAAGGCCGGTGTGACCCGTTACGCCGATAATGAAGGCAGGCTTGGAAACATCGGCTGGCGGCGGACGCGGCGGCATAGGAGACCAGCTTAGCTCACCCCGGAGCGGTGCGTCGATCAACCCGGTGTGCGCTGGGCCAGGCGGACCCGAACCGTCCGGCCACCCGCGCGCCGGCCTCGCTGAACATGCCCATTTTGAAACCGTTGCCGTCGAGGCCATAATGAAACTCTGCTACCTGAATCCACCCTACCAGGACCTGTCGACCGAGCATCAGCCGCTCCGCGACGCCGGCATCGAGTTAGTTCCCTGTGCGGTGCATGGCGAAGAAGAAGTGATCCGCGCAGCGAGAGATGCCGACGCGATCCTGACGGTCACTGATCCCATCACCGCCCGCGTCGCGGAGGCACTTGAGTCTTGCAAGGTCATCGTGCGCCTCGGCGTCGGTTATGACGTGATCGACGTTGCCGCCTGCCGAAGGCGCGGCATCCTCGTCTGCAACGTGCCCGATTACGGCACCGAGGAGGTGGCGAACCATGCCCTGGCGCTTTGTTTTGCCGTGCACCGGCGGATCCGTGCCTACGATGGAAATGTCAGGAGCGGCCGCTGGGGTCACGCGCTCCCCTGGCCCATTCACCGGTTGAGCACGCTGCGGGCAGGCGTCCTGGGCCTTGGAAGAATCGGGACCGCCTTCGCTAAAGGAATTCAGCCGTTCGTCCGTGAGGTGGTCGCGTTCGACCCGTTCCTTTCCGCAGAGCAGTTCCAGACCAAAGGGGTCACTCAGGCCGCACTCCCGGAGATTTTTGAAACCTGCGACCTCATCAGCCTGCACCTGCCGCTCTCGAAGGAGAACCATCATCTCATTTCCGAAGCAGCCATTGCGCAGATGAAACGCAAGCCGATCCTGATCAACGTGAGCCGGGGCGGTCTGATCGACAGCCCCGCGCTGATCCGAGCGCTTCAAAGCGGGCAGGTTTCCGGCGCCGGACTTGACGTATTTGAGAGTGAACCGGACGTTCCCGCCGAATTGCTCGCGCTGGAAAACGTCGTACTGAGCCCTCACGTGGCCTGGTATTCCGTGGAAGCCGACCTCCAACTGCGCCGGAGTGCGATTGAGGAGATCGTCCGTGTGCTGAGGGGACAACCGCCCCGCAACCCGGTGCATTGAAAAGCCGGTGGGAAGCGGCGGGGCGTCCGGGATCAATCCACCCGATGGAGGCGTGCGCGCGTACGCGGGCGCAGGTTTAATCGCCGGCGAATTTATCGAGAGTGTGAAGCCTGACCGAACGTGTGGTCCGGACCTAACCGAAAATGGGCAGGGCTGGATTCGAACCAGCGAAGGCGTAAGCCAGCAGATTTACAGTCTGCCCCGTTTGGCCACTTCGGTACCTACCCGTGAAGTTTTTTGCCGTACGTAAAGCGCGCCTTTCGGCGTGTTCTGACCAGCGGGAGACACCATATAGGGCGACGGCCCTGCGGGTGCAAGTGGTTTTTCGCCCATGCTTATCTCCCGCTAACGCAGACGGCGGTGGCCGAAGCGCTTCGCCACGACCTGGGCGGCATTGCGGCCGCTTGCGCCGAATACGCCGCCGCCCGGATGGGTGCTGGCTCCGGTCAGGTAGAAACCATCGATCGGCGTCCGGTATTGACTCAATTCCGGCAACGGCCGGAAAGCGAACATCTGGTCGAGGCTCATCTCGACGTGCATCACGTTGGCCCGCAACAGGCCGAGCCGGCGCTCCAGGTCAAGGGGCGTCTGGATCAGGCGATCGATGAGGGTGCCGCGCATGTTGGGCGCGTACCGGCAGATGACCTCGTAGATCTTGTCGGCTTCACGTTCCGCGATGGCGTCCCAATCCTCGCCGTTATTGAGTTCGTAAGGGTGGTATTGCGCCCAGGCAAAAAGGACGTGCTTACCTGCAGGCGCCAGGGTCGGGTCAATGGCCGAAAACGTCATTCCCAAGATTGCGGGCTCAGCGGGCGGCCTGCCCGCAAGGTAATCCCGGTAAGCGGCCTGCAGGTATTCGCGGTCCGGACAGAGCAACTGCATGGCTGAGTGCGCGGGGCTGACCCCGCGGGGGTCGCGCGGCTGGCCGGGGTAAGCGGGCAAATCCGAGACGGCGTGCCGGACGGTCATGCCGAACCCGTTGCCGATCTGGATCGTTTTCACCCGTGCCCGCAATTTTTCCCCGACGAGGCCGGGATCGAGCAGGTCGCGCAGCGCAGTCACCACGTGGCATGCGGCCACGACCGCACTGGCTGAATAATCACCGGCTTCACTTTGCACTTCCCAGCGTCCCCCACTCCTGGTGACCCGCCGGACGGTCGCATTCAGCACGATCTGGCCACCTTGCGCCTGCAAGGCTTTCGCCAATGCCTGGGTAAGGGAACCCGACCCGCCTTTGGCCCGCCACGCGCCGTGCTTGTGAATCATCGCCTGCCACCCGGCGAAATCTCCAGTTGCCACTTCGTCGGGTGCCGGACCGGATTGGGCGGCCAGCCAGGTCAGCGCCGTGCGCACCGGCTCCGACTCGAACGTGTTCCGAATCAGTTTGCCGTAGCTGCCCAAGAGCGCCCGCGTGATGTCCATCGAACCCCAGACCCGGCGGCTCCGGGAACGGAACAGGCTGCGCCTGGCGATCGCACCCGCCATTGCGCCGAAAGTCGGGGCACGAAGGAAGACGTCCCATACCCCCTCGTTGAGTTCGCCCCAGGTCCGGACAAACTCACGGTAAGCCCCTGCGTCTTTCGCACTCACTTGCGCGATGCTTTCGCACGTGCGCTCAACGTCCCGGTAAAAGCTGATGGCACGATCGGAGCCGGGAACGGGATAAAACGCCCACGGATCAAGCTCGAGGTACTCAAGGCCGTACGCCGCCAATTCCAATTCGTCCATGATCGGCGTGCTGCGGAACATGATATGGACGGAAGAGCCGACATCGAACCGGAAGCCGGGCACGACCTCCTCGGTACACACTGCGCCGCCGACGATGTCCCGGCGTTCCAGGACACCTACCTTCAGGCCTAACCGGGCCAGGTAGCAGGCGCAAATCAACCCGTTATGGCCGGCTCCGATTACGATGACGTCAAACACGCCCATTGCCAGACTACGTGCAGCCTCTTGGGACAGACGCAAGGAGAGCTGTTCCGAGTGCCGGGTGCCGAGTGCCGAGTGCCGAGTAGAGTTCGGTGTTCGGAGCGGCTGCGCCCGTCGTGTGCCGTTAATCTGTGCAATCTGTGTAATCTGTGGATGTTTTCTTCTTTTCTGCGTTCTCTGCGTGTTCTGCGGCTGATTCTGTCTTCCCGCCGTGGTACGCTCGCCGCCATGCCCGCAATGGACCTCCCCGATCCGTCCAAGCACGCCCTTACCGTTCCGCTTCGACCTGAGGATATCGCGGCGCCGGTGTCTTTCGGGCTGATCCTGGTGAAGGGGGACGGCGGCGGTTCACCGTTCATTCTTTTGCGCCAGACGACCGGCGCCCTGATTTTTCTGGGCTGCATTCGCGACCGGGACGGGTTGGTGTTGGAATTGTGCGAGGTCTGGGTGCAGGATGTGCCCGGGTTGCGCGCTTCTTTCCGCGCCCGGTTGGAGCGGATTACGAACGAATCGTTTGACCGGCACTGGCTCGACCGCTGGCAGGTGCGACGCCAGGTCAGCGGCGCACACGTTCCCCGCACCGGGTGGGAAGGGGCGGCCGTTAATCCCATTGTTTTTGAGCCTGCCGGCCAGAAGGTAGAATACCTGCAAGCTCCGGACAGCGGATCACCGCTGGCGCTCTGCACGGACGATTCCGTTTTGCTCGAAGCGGGCCTGCCCGCGTATCGGGGTTCGTTATCGCGTTTTCTCTGGAACCAGAACACCGCGGAGCCCCATTTTTACCAGCTTGCTTCGAGTGAACCCTTACCGGCAGGGGTCAATCCGTGGCCAAAGCAGCCGGACCCGAAGCTGGTGTTCAACCCCGGCGGCGGCAGCCTGTCGATCTACCCATACGCCCCATTCGCGCTGCCGGAATACGCCGACCTGCTTGCGGGCAAACCGTGGACCGGCGTCAGGCCGGAGGTGATTGCGTGCCTGCCCGCCTGGTACCAAGGGTTGATTGATCCGGACGATCTGGCCCATGGGGATTCCCTTTTTTTGCACAGCCGATTTGGTCCGAGCGAACGGCTGACCGAGACATTGCTCCTGAAGATTAATCTTCTGACCCAGGCCATAAGCCAGGTTGAAACCCAGACGCGAATCCGCCAGCAGCCGTTCCTGCGATTAGATCAGGATAGTTTCAGGGTCCACCTGGCGGCTCCCGGTCCGGGTCTGCCGGCGTTCTGGAATGCACGGGTCGAGCTGGTCGCCGACAGCGCGGCCGAGCGCGTTTCTCTGGGACAGACCGACCTCCCCTACTTCCTGCCTCCGGACGCGCTTTCTCCGTCCGTCTACCAGCCTAAAAGCACGCCGGTGTACCAGCGCTCGACGGCAACGGTTCGCATCCGCGAAGTGTTGCCTTCCGCAGACGGAAGGACTGCGCTTGACCTGACGTTTGCCACGGAGGACGAGTTGCCGGCGGCCGCGAGCGACTTGGTCCACCTCACGCTGCCCGCCGCCGGCGGCAGCCTGGACGTGTACGGGCATCCCGACAAGCCGCGCGGCTTGGCTGAGCGCGAAGTGCGCATCCGGACGTTACCGCAGGTTATCGCACCTGCCGTGGGCAAGGAACTGGAGCGCATGGCGGGTCTGCCGCTGACCAAGGTTCCGTTTGAACTCTTGCCGCGGCTAACGTCCCCCTACGATCTCTATGCGCTGGCCGTGCTCGGCGCAAAAGTTTTACTCTCGGCTGACGAAAATCCCCTTCCCATCGTCATCGACGAGCTGCTTAGTTTTGCCGCCCAACTGGCCTCGGAACAAGCGCGGCAGGAACCGCTCAGGGAACGAATCGTCAGGCTCTTCGGACAGGAAGCGCGTTGGTCACGCACGCTGGGACCGCAAAATGTGCGCCGGCA